>DAIDJH010000052.1:0-6369 GCA_027451425.1 Bdellovibrionales bacterium
AGCATGGGCTGGTTAAGCACTACGCCCACCTGCCAAGTGGGCAAGGCTGGGGGGTGGTCGACTACCGACGCGCGAAGAGCAGATAACCAGTAATAGTTTATATCGGCTGGAGCTGTTTCTGCGGTTGTCTGCAAAGAATTTGCCATGCTTGTGCTCCAAAGGCTTTGCGTGGCTTTTTGTGCGGCGATTTTTTGAAGCCGATGTGTTCGTTCATAGGCGATACGAGCTCTTTCAAGGGCTGGCGAAATGTTGACGATGGGGCCATGCCATCCATCGCGGCCGGTCATTTTTTCATATTTGAGAAGGCCGCGGCGCAGAGCGGTTTCGGCTATTGTTTGAATCGAATCGACAAGCGTTGTTTGCAGCGGAAAGCCGCTTCGAACGGCGTTTTTAACGCCGGGTTGACCAAGAATATCGGTGAGGTAATCTCGAAAGTACGCGGCGTGATTCGACTGTCGAGCCACTTCGTATGGTAAAATATGAAGGTCACGTCGAACATCAGCCTGTATTCGTGCGGGAATAATTTTGGCATCATACATTCGATCCAGAACAAATTGGAATCGGTCTTGCGTTCGGGCGTCGGGGTACTGATAGAGGTTGGGGCCCTTGATAATCGCGACAAGGTAGGCGATTTCAACGGAAGTTAAATCTTTCGCGGGTTTGCCAAAATACGTTTCGGCAGCCTCTTCGATTCCCCAAGAGTCGCGGCCCCAATATATCAAATTTAGATAGAGTTGAAGAATTTGTTCTTTTGTGAGCTGCTTTTCAATTTCTCCGGCCAGAAGCATCTCGCTCAATTTTCGTTGGTACGAAATCTTGTCGTTGAGAAAGAGATTGCGCGCGAGCTGTTGAGTGATGGTTGAGGCACCCTCGAGTTGACCGCCCGAGAAGCCCTTCATGATCGCTCGTAAGATGCCGATTTGATCAACTCCATGGTGCGTGTAGAACCGTCGATCTTCGACCGCAACGAGGGTTTTTAGCAAAACCGGCGGCATTTGCGACAAAGCTATTGAATGCCTTCGGCCTTGGGGCTCGTGAAGATCGCCGATCGGTTTTTGATCTGCAGATAGAATGTCAATGGCTTGCGGTAATTTCAGCTTTTGTAAATTGCCAACCGGCGGCAGGCCTTTGACGATGCTTGCGTATAGATTTTCGGCGGAATCGATATCGGCACTATACGGGTCAAGGGCCGTGAGATCGGGATTGGGGCGGCAGATTTTTTGATACAGTTCTACAAGGAGCAGCGGACTTATGTGCTTAGATTGAAAATCGCTGGCTGCGCCCATTGCGGGAAATTTGAGATTCTGTAGAAGAGCTGAAAGATTGAGCTGCTTGATTCTTGGGTCACGAAAAAGTTGCAAACAGGCGTGGCTATACGCACGAACGATATAAGCGCGGGGCTTTGCCGAATAGTCCTGTGGCTTGGGCAGAAGGGGGTTGAAGCTAGCCAGCACCAGGATGGTAGCGAAAAACCAATCCATAGGTGCACTGTTTAACAGTGCGGCTTAGAACGGGAATGAAAAATTTTGATAAATTAAGAAAAGTGAACCCAGAATCAGCAAAATGAAAATAAATGTATGCTTCTGCACGTGGTGCCCTCCGCCAAACATTCCGCTGAATATACGCATCGGTAGGATCCCGACTCGACTTTAGCTATTGAGTAAAAAATCCCATTTTGATATACACATGGTCACAGCTCACTTAGGTCATCGCGAGTGGCGTATTAAAATGCGCCGTTCGAGGAAAGTCCGGACTCCATAGGGCAGCACAAGGGATAACGCCCCTCCGTCGTGAGACGAGGAACAGTGGAACAGAGAGAATGTCCAGAGCTATGATCCGAGAAGCGGGAACGGGAGTTTCTCGGGGAGTTGCTGGAGTGAAAACAGCCAAACTCTGTGCGGAGCAAGATCAAATAGGGGAGCATGAAGCCGGTGTTTTTACGTTGGCTTCGGACGCGGCCCGCGCGCGCTCCCGGGTAGATCGCTTGAGGGTGCGAGCAATCGTACTCCTAGAGGAATGATGATCGCGGTATCGGTTAAACGATGCCGAACAGAATCCGGCTTACCGAGTGATTGCTGACTGTGGGGCCGACTCTTTTATCGAGAGCCGGCCCCATTTTTTTGATCAATATTGACCCGCGGCTAAATGCAGGGTGTATGTTGGCGTGATGGAGCAGGCAGCGCTAGAAGCAAAGGACCCAGTGTGTGGAATGACCGTCGACTCACACAACCCCAAGGGCGGGCAGTTCGATTACAAGGGGCAAACGTACTACTTTTGTAACCCAAAATGTAAGGCGAAGTTTGCGCAAAATCCTGAAGGTTATTTGTCGGGTAAAAAGACAGAAATTACGGCGCAACCGGGTGCCGAGTACACGTGCCCGATGCATCCTGAAATTTCGCAAATCGGGCCGGGCAGTTGCCCCAAATGCGGCATGGCCCTTGAACCAAAAACATTTACTGCGCAAGAGGATGACTCTGAATATCGCGACTTGCGAAGGCGATTTTGGGTTTCGCTGGCGCTGAGTGTGCCCGTCATGATACCGAGTGGTCTCGGGCGGTTGGATGTCCTGTTTGCAAGCTTTGTTGTACTGTGGGGTGGTTACCCGTTTTTTGTACGGTTTTTTCAGTCGCTAAAAAATCGAAGCATGAACATGTTCACGCTCATCGGGTTTGGCGTTGGAGTGGCCTACGGGTATAGTTTGGTCGCGGCGTTTTTCCCCCAATTATTTCCGACGGTGTTGCGCGATTCACGCACGGGTGGCGTGCCGCTTTATTTCGATTCAGCAGCCATGATCGTTACACTTGTTCTTTTGGGCCAGGTGTTGGAGCTCAAAGCGCGCGCGAAAACAGGCTCTGCGATAAAAGCCCTTCTTGGTCTTGCGCCTAAAACCGCGCGAAGAATTGCATCGAGCGGCGACGAAGAGGATGTGTCGCAGGAAGATATTCGGGTGGGCGACCTTCTTCGCGTGCGGCCGGGTGAAAAAATTCCGGTGGATGGGCTTGTGACTTCAGGTTCATCATCTGTCGACGAGTCGATGGTGACTGGTGAATCGCTACCGGTTGAAAAAGCGGTCAATGCAAAAGTTGTCGGTGGCACAATCAACGGGACTGGCGCGTTCATTATGAGAGCGGAAAAAGTTGGTCAAGACACGTTACTGTGGCACATCGTGCAAATGGTGGCTGAGGCACAGCGCTCACGCGCGCCAATTCAACGATTGGCCGATCAGGTGGCGGCATATTTTGTGCCAGCCGTGATCACGGTTGCAATTGTCACAGCTATTGCATGGATCCTGTTTGGGCCGGAGCCACGCCTTGCGCATGCGCTGGTTAATGCGATTGCCGTACTTGTCATCGCTTGCCCTTGCGCTTTGGGGCTTGCCACTCCCATGGCCATCATGGTTGCGACCGGTCGGGCGGCGACACTTGGCGTGTTATTTCGTGACGCTGAAGCGATTGAACAGCTGCGCAAGGTGGACACTCTCGTCATCGACAAAACAGGAACGCTCACGGTGGGCCGTCCCAAACTCGTTGGTCTCTACCCACTCCCGCCGTTTTCAGAAAAAGAAATTCTTCAGCTTGCCGCAAGTCTCGAGATGGGCAGTGAACATCCCCTGGCAGCGGCTGTTGTTTCGGCCGCCCGCGAGCAAAAAATGCCATTTTTAGCGATTGAAAAATTTCAATCGATCACAGGCAAAGGGGCAAGCGGCGTGATCAGCGGACGAAGCGTTGCCGTGGGCAATGATTCCCTTATGAATGATCTTTCTATTTCGCTCACGAGTGTTGAGAGTGATGGGGAGTGTGCCGTAGAGAAATTGCGCGAGGAGGGGCAAACACTTCTTTTTTTATCCGTCGATGGTCGACTTGCTGGTTGTTTGGCGGCCACCGATCCGGTCAAAGAAACGTCCGCGAGTGCTGTTCAAAATTTGCGGCGCCTGGGGATTAAAATTGTGATGGTGACGGGCGATCATCAAAAAACCGCGCGGGCCGTGGCAAAACAAATTGGAATTGATGAAGTGATGGCCGAGGTTTTGCCGCAAGAAAAAGCAAAAATTGTAAGACGCTATCAAGACGAAGGTCGCATTGTCGCCATGGCCGGAGATGGCATCAACGATTCTCCAGCCTTGGCGCTTGCCAACGTGGGAATTGCGATGGGCACAGGTACGGATATTGCGATGAAGAGTGCCGGCGTGACATTGGTCAAGGGCGACCTGCAAGGAATTCTTCGCGCACGAGAAATCAGTGAAAAGACAATGCGCAACATCAAGCAAAATTTGTTTTTCGCTTTTATTTATAACACCTTAGGGGTGCCTATTGCGGCAGGCGTTTTGTATCCGGTTTTTGGATTGCTCTTAAGTCCAGTGATTGCTGCGGCGGCGATGAGTTTAAGTTCGGTGTCGGTAATTGCTAATGCCCTTCGCTTAACCCGAGCATGAAATTATTTACTGAGATAAAGGCGATTTAGTAAACTGAAGCAGCCGTGAAAAAGATTTTGCTTTTACTTTTTGTGTCAATTATTGCGCGCGCTGCGCCAGCCAGATCTTTGGTGATCACAAAAATTTGCACTGAACGAATCGGTAGAGAGCCCTCCCGTTGTTTAACTTATAGAACAGCGTTTTTTCACGGCGACCGTGTTTTTGCGTTGACGCGATTTTATAAAGTAAAGAAGATGGGCGGAGTCGCGCACGATTGGTATTTTAAAAACAAGCTTATTTTTGAAAAAAAACTAAAACCGAAAGATGTCGGCTGGCGGGCCGAAACAAATATTTCGATTGTTCATCGAAGCGGAAAGTGGCGCTTTGAGCTAGTGGACGCAAGCGGTGCACTGATTCAATCGATAGAGTTTGTGATCGCGCGCAGTCAACACGGCTACCGTGGACGCATTCTAAGCGTGATCACTCCGAGTTTGGCAAAGCCATATGAGGATGAAGATGAACGCGCGCCAAAGAAGGCGACGCCAATGTTGCGGACTGTAGCGAGACCAGCGCCGGTGGTGACGGCCGCACGGCTTACCGTACCGGCAACCACGGCACAAAAACCGACCGCACGGATTGAAACGACCCCGGCAATCGAAACGACCCCGGCGCAATCCGGTGAACAAACGTGGAAATTGAGCGCGGGGCTTGGCCTTGATTTCGCAAAACTCAGTTCGACTGAAATTGCAAACTCAACCAAATCCACGCTTTATTCGGGGGCATTACCTGAGGCGCTTTTTGCTATGTCATACGAATGGCCAAATCAAAAAATGCAAACGACACTGCTTGCACAAATCGAGTCGAATTCGTATCAATCGGTAGACAATAAAACGTTTGAAGGTATGCCAAGTTCTCTGTCGGGAGTTGGCGTTGAACAAGAATTTCAAAACACATGGCAAAATATTTCGCCATTTGTCGGTCTCGACATGCAGCAAGATTTTTTTGATATTGCAACTTCGTCCACAACTCTGAAATACGATACAATATTTCTGCCGCAATTCTTGTTTGGGTTAAGCTGGGATCTCGGCGAATTTAAAAAGTTACATAATTTTGTAAGCGGCACGGGAATTTACGACTTCTCTCAAAAGGCCTCGGATTATAATATTAATGGGAGTTGGGGATGGCGAGTGGATTGGCAACCCGAATATATTTTGCCAACTCCGGGGCGGCGGCTGGCCTTTGATCTGGGGTATCAGTCACTCGATGAGAAGACTTCTTTGATCCAGCGCAACCGGCAAGATCTTGATATGCAAGTGTTGTACGGGTGGGACTATTGAAAACTAAGTTAGGGCCAAATTGATGAGCTACCGGGGTTCTTACATTTTTGTGGCACTTACAACCATCGGTTTTCTTTCGGGCTGCTCGAACCCATTCGGTCAAAACCCTAGCGTCGACTCCGGCTATTCGCCTGGATACACGGCGCCACCGCCAACCACTCCCATTGTGACGGATGGCCTCATCAAGACCACGTCAGTCACTTACTCAAGCGGTAACGCAGATGTCTCGCTTTCATGGCAAGCTCCCACAGATTCCGGTACGCCAAGTGCTGATCAAAAATATAAAATTTGTTACTCGAGCGCTGACCCTGGCTACAATTCGTTCTCGACGAGTGCCGAAGTGAGCGCGGGTAGTTGTACGACAGAAACGGGTGCGACAACCGCATCACTTACGATCGCGGCAGGCCATGCCTATTATTTCAATATTATTGTTACTAACCTGGCCGGCAATTCAGCTCTTTATTCGGCAAAAGGCGAGTATTTTGATTCAAGCGAGGTTGCGTACTTCCCGCTCGAGGGCAATGGCAATGACGTGACCGGGTCGAACAATTTCACGGCGGCATCGTACAACGGGATAACGGCAACTGCCGGTACGTATGGCGCTGATCGATTCAACAATGC
>DAIDJH010000052.1:6379-8938 GCA_027451425.1 Bdellovibrionales bacterium
ACGATTTTGGTTCTAATAACACGGGTGCGTGTCTTATGACCAGTTCGAATATTTCATCGTCGGTTACGGGTACGTCGGCGCGATCAGTTGCCTTTTGGATGAGCCCCGTAGACGCCGGTTCGACATTTGATCCGTATTCATTTGGCGAATCACAAGCCACGACGGGGGATCATTTTGGTTTACGTTATGACACGGGTCAGACTTTTTATGGGATGTGGGGCTATGGTGATGATTATTATTCTTCAGCGGGGCTCACAACGGGTTGGCAGTTTTGGGTTGTCACCTACAGTGGGGGAACAGGTTCTCCCATAGGAGCCATTTATCAAAACGGCACGCAGGTGATGCTCAACACGTCGTTTTCTCCAGATTATGATACGGCGAGCACGCCATTTTTTCTCGGTTGCGATGTCGACGGGGGCCTTGGCACAAGCGGGTCGTTGGGCCACTGGTTTTCAGGCAGCATCAGTGCCGTGCGAATTTTCAGTCGCGTTTTATGCGACGGTACTGGCGCCAATGGATGTGCTTCATCCACCGATGAAATTGCCAACATGTACAATTCCAGTCGGCCCTAGAGATGCAGATACCAATCGATTGTCTTTTCAATGCCGGTCGCAAATGTTTCTTTTGCGCGCCAACCGAGCTCCGATTCAATCTTTGTGGCATCAATTGCGTAGCGCAAATCGTGCCCAGGGCGGTCGGTGACAAATGCGATCAGATTTTTGTAGCTCTCGCCGCTTTTGCGCGGCTTTTTTCTATCTAAAATGGCGCAAATGGTTTCAACAATTTTCAAGTTCTTCCATTCGTTGCGTCCGCCGATGTTGTATGATTCGCCAGCGCGGCCCTTTTCAAAGGCGAGATCGATCCCGCGGCAATGATCCTCAACGTACAACCAGTCTCGAACGTTTTCTCCCTTGCCGTAAACGGGGATAGGCTCTTCGCTCAAGGCTTTACGAATAACCGTCGGAATTAGTTTTTCGGCGTGTTGTTTCGGTCCATAGTTGTTGCTGCAATTCGTTGTGACGACATTAAGGCCGAATGTGTGAAAATAACTGCGCACAATCATATCGGAGCTCGCCTTCGATGCGCTATAGGGCGAGTTCGGTGCGTAGGGAGTGGTCTCGACAAAATATCCTTGAGGGCCGAGTGAGCCATAAACTTCGTCTGTTGAAATATGAAGAAATCGGGCGTGTTCCAGGCCGTCACTTTTAATGAATGGTTTTTTCATCCATTTGGTACGAGCCACGTCAAGCAATGTGAATGTGCCAACGATGTTGGTTTGAATAAACGTCGCGGGCCCAGCGATGGAGTTATCGACGTGTGATTCGGCGGCGAAGTGAACTATTCCGTCAATATGGTGGTCGGTAAAAATTTTCTCAACGAGCGCGCGATCGCAAATATCGCCGTGAATAAACGTATAGCGTGAATTTTTCTCGGCCATTTTTAAATTGGCTAAATTTCCAGCGTAGGTGAGCTTGTCGAGGTTAAAAACGTGGCGATCGGGATGTGCCTCAAGGTAATATTCCACAAAATTGGAGCCGATAAATCCAGCCCCGCCGGTAATCAAGATATTTCTTTTAGACATTTTTCTAAACTCTCCATCCAGTGTGGAATTTTTAAATTCAGTGCTGACTTCAATTTTGATTTGTCTAAAACGCTGTAAAGCGGGCGCTTGGCCGGCGTCGGATAATCTCGAGTCAAAATGGGCTCGATTTCAAGCGAAAGGTTTTTAAGCCGTTTCACGGCACAAGCGACATCATACCAACTTGACACGCCCTCATTGCTGAAATGGTAAATGCCGGAGAGATCGCGCGCCCGGAGTAGAGTTTGCGCAAGATCATGTGCGTAGGTCAATGAGCCCACTTGATCAAAAACGACGCGCAAATATTTTCGTTCTTTTGCGAGCCGCAGAACGGTTTTTACAAAATTGTGCCCGTGCGAAGAATAGACCCACGATGTGCGTACGATGAGAGCTGACGGCAAAGCTTCAAGCACAGCGCGCTCGCCGGTGGCCTTGGTCTGGCCGTAAATGTTTTGCGGGCTGATTGGGGAATCTTCAGTGTAAGGCTCACGCGCGCGGCCATCAAAAACATAGTCCGTCGAGATATGAATGAAGCGAAAGCCTAAGTCGTGAGCTAGGCGGGCCATGTGCGCGGGCGCATTGACGTTTACTTCTTGTGCAATTTCCGGCTCGCTCTCTGCCTTATCGACTTGGGTATAGGCCGCAGCATTAATCAAAACTGTTGGGCGAAGATCGGCGAGCACATTTTTTATCTGTTCTGGGTTTCGAAGATTAAGCGCCTTTGAATCTAAAAATATTGCCGGTTTGCTATCTCCGCGAGAGTGACCGCTGACGGCGTTGTTCAGAATTCGCCGCAATTCGAATCCAAGTTGTCCTGTGGCACCGGTTACGACAATCACAGTTGCTCCCGCATTGAGCGAAAGGAGGGGTTCTTTTTGTCTTTGTCTGAAGTGAGAATTTTTTCCGTCGGCAAAATCCAATCAATGGCAAGGTCTGAGTCGGCATAGTGAATCCCGCCTTCGTGCGCGGGTGAATAAAAA
>DAIDJH010000053.1 GCA_027451425.1 Bdellovibrionales bacterium
TTGAATCCGGACCACCAGTCACAACCCGGCCTTGGGCATCCTCGATTGAAACTTGAATGGGGATTTCAGAGCCAGACGCCGTTTCACTATACGGCTGACGCGTAAACACAAGTTGAACCGCCGGCCCGTATGCACCAGGTACTGGGCCGAGCGACAATGAAAACCAAAGTTTACCACAACCGCTTAGAAATAGCGGTAGAGAGAAGATAAAACCGTACCACTTCCTCACGCTTTAACTATCGGAATTTTTATAGGTTATATTTAAAAATATGCTTTAAAATCAGCCTCAAAATGAAACATACGAATTGCAAGGAACGAGACAATGGCAGTACGCGTACGGCGTATTAGATCATAAATGAGCAACACCAAGGACCTGGGATGCATTAGGCCGCCTTTCGTGTATTTAATTTTCGGACCTCATCAAAAAACTCTTGAAGTTTTTGTTCGAGTTTAGATTTGAGTTCGAAGGGATTGAGTTCAGCCTTCTTTGTTCGAAGTTGCTCTTTTTGTGCATCAGATAAATGCTCATCGTTTATGAGACGGCTATAGGGAGTTTGTGGCTTGCCGTGTTTTTTCTTGATCGATGAACCGACCCGGATTTTTTCTTTAAGCTTGAAAGTGGGAAGAAAAAAGTTTTGCAGCGGATTCCAATATTGTGTGTAAATTTCGTTCATAAGCGTCACAAGTTTGGGATCTTCAAATCGATCATAGCCAAACAGTTCCCGAACGTGGGTGAAGTTTTTTTGCTCAACATAGCAGTTGTCATTTTTCTTGTACGGGCGAGAGCGCGTAAATGCGATTCGTTGACCAAAATGCGTGTATTTTAGCATTGGCTTATTTAAAAATTCGCTGCCAGAGTCGGAGTTGATGGCGATAAGATCAAAGGGCAGACTGCGCTCAATGTCTTTCATCATTTCGGCGACCGCTTTGCCCGTTTTTTCTGAGATAGAACGATTCTCCGTCCACGTCGAGTACACATCCGTCACGGTAATGGAACTTAAAAAATGCCCAGCCATTGAGGTACCGCAATGAGCGACGGTATCGGTTTGCACATGACCGGGCTTGGTAATTTTCGCATCCAAGGTGTTGATCGGAACTTTGTTTTTCATAAATCGCGCAGGCGACGTCGTTGCAAGTCCTTTAAAAGCCCTCTGGCTTGCACGGACCTCTTTGAGGTAGCGTTCAAGCGTGGACGCGCTCATACGCTCAAGCTGAAGGCTTAGATGGGCGGGGCAGTCGTGGTATCTTGGCAACCAATCGGCAAAAGCTTCTTTCATGCGAGGCGCTGAGATGCGCTCCATTTGAAGCCACAAATAGCGAATATACGGTAATAAATATTGTTTATTGTACTGAGGCGGCCGACCCGAAGACGTTTTCTTCGTAAGTTCATCTTGAGAGCCGTTAAGTTTGCGGATCAAAACCTTGCGATCCCTTTTGGTCGCAAGCTCGGCATGATTCAAAAGTTCCGATTTTTTCTTCTTGCTTGCTTGTTGATACTCGGCAAATATGGCTCTGATATAAGCTTTAATGGCTTGGTTGTTCATCCGTGACTCCCTTAGCTGTTTCAATTTGGTACGTAGTAATCCCAAATCAAAACAGTGCCGGAGTTTTGAGGCAACCAGGCCGTTTCCCAAAAATACCGCACCACATCTTAGTGCCGATATTTTCGACTTAATTCGTACGGCAACAGACAACAAAATATATTTCAAGACTTCAGTAACATATTCCGATAATTCACTATAAGATGGGAAGTCGCGGTCCGTTTGTTTCATTTTTAAACAATTCTTATCTTGCTGCCGTTGTGATGAGCTTCGCGAGCATTGCCACGCTTTCCGGCTGCGGCAAATTGTGGATTCAAATTAACGCGAGTAACTGCGTACCAGGCGGTACTTATTCAAGCTATGGCCAGGGCTCACCATCGAATCCCTACCTCATTTGCGATGGCTCGCAACTTTACAGCCTCGCTAATTCCCCGAGCGGTTGGGGGGCTAGTTATCAAATGACCGCTAACATCGACATGACATCTTACCCGACAATGACGCCGATTGGGGTTTACAATATTGCGACTTCAACTGGGACTCCATTCACCGGCAACTTCAACGGGGCCGGCTTCACTATCAATAACTTGCAAATCGACATGTCTTCGACAACATCGTCAGCCGGTCTTTTTGGTTACACCAGTGGTGCAACAATCAACAATTTGAATTTAAAAAATGTGCAAATTTTAGGCGTAGGCTACATGGGGGGCCTCGTCGGGTACAACGTCAATAGTCAGATCAACAACGCGAGCGTTCAAGGCTCGGTGACACAAACCGCACCGACCTATATGCGTGCAGGCGGACTTGTGGGGTACAATTCAGTCACAACGGCGACAGGGAACTCCGACATTTCTAATGCCAGCACCTCAGTGACATTGGTTGGCTTCGATAGTGTCGGCGGGTTAGTGGGCGGCAACTACATCAGTAACGGCGGGCAAGGTAATATCACCAATTGCTCCGCAAACAGCACCATCACCCAGATCGGATCCAGCAACACTTTTGGCGGGCTCATCGGCATCAATAACCCATCAGGCGGTAGCCAAGCGACGGTTTCTAATTCAAGTGCATCAGGCTCAATCACCTTAACGTCGGGCGGCTCGTTTTCATCTGGATTTATCGGAACAGTTATTGTTTCAGGGACGGGTGATGACAGTTCTGTTACAAATTCCTACTCAACCGTCAGCATCACTGATCCCGTAACTTTTAATGCAGGATACCTCGGGGGATTTTACGGAATCTATAATTGTTATGCGGGTGGCAGTTGCAACACCAGTAACAGTTATTACAATGGATCGGTAACTCTCGGGCCACAAGCCACGTCAGGCCGTTTATTTGTAGGCGGATTTGCGGGCCGGTTGACAGCGAATTCGAATTTGAACATTTCAAATTGTTATGTCACGGGTAGCTTAAATTTGAACAATTCAACCTACACCACGGGCCATGTCGGTGGCTTTATCGGTGAGAGTGATCTCGCAACAGGAGTGACCGTGGACGCCACCGCAGTTTACTCCAATATGTCAATTTCAGGCAATTACCAAGCCACTTCGACGGGAGAATTCATTGGCGATTTCTCACTTAATTCAGGTTCAAGCTTTTCGACCTCAGGGATTTATTATAATTCATCAGACTACGCCACCGGCGTGGGCACAACGTCGTGCAGTTCTTGTACAACGGCCGGGACAGAAAATGCTCTAACCTCAACAAGCATTGTACACCAGGCCAGTTATTCACCTGCATTTAACTTTTCGACTGTCTGGCAGATAAACGAGGGAGTTTCTCCTCCCACTTTGCGCTAAGGCGCACAACACGGTCTGTCGACCTCATTGGCGCCGGATTATTCGGAACCAAAAACAAACTGCAAATTTAATGAGATCGACAAGTCGTTGATTGAGAGCGTGTGAATGGTGCCGATCGCGTCTGAAGCCTCGACAACTGTTCGACAATACATACCCTTATCCGCTCGAGGACTTAATGCGTAGTCAATAAAATAAACGGGTATATTGCCGCTATATGTATTTTCCAAATAGCCCGTGCCGCCGGAATAACTTTTGATCGACAGATCGTAGTCTTGCACTCCACCGCCAACGGTGAGTTGACCAAATATGAGGCCAAACTTGCCCGACCAAAAATTGTTGATTCCGTCCTCAACATAGCTGGACTGTGATGCATTGTCTTGCGCCTGCTGATTGCCATATTCACCAGAGAATGAAAATCCGAAATTGTTACTGAATATCGTTTCAGCTCCGGCTTCTAAAAAATTTGAATACGAACCGAAATTTGCGCTTTGCCCAGACTGACTAACCGCAAGTTGCCCCCAACTAAGCCCAGCACCGCCGTAATAATTAATGGCGTGCGCGGTTTGTGCGATTAGAATCGAGAAAAGACCGATAAGCCAAAATCTCACGGCAAAACCTGCATATCTGTTACACAGCGAGTGTAAATCGAAGCCGGCATGAATGGAGTCGCGCCAATTCGCGTTAAAGTCTTGCTTGTTGAATCATATGAAAATTGCTCAATTGTTTGAAATGTCGAGGTGCCATTGGCAACAAAAACATTACCCGTCGAAGGATCTTCAGTCATCGTCGTGGGGCCATTCACGATGGTGTAGTCCGTCCATGCTGGGGCTGGGCTCGTAATCGTGTTGGTAAGCGAATTCACATTGTAAGAATAAATGAAGTTTGACGCTGCTGTTGTACTGCCATACGACACCAGCGTATCACCCGAACTATGCACCAAGATTTTTGTGGGTAGGGCCGTTGTGGTGGGCGCGGCACTTGCGGCCAGACAATCTGCTGATGAGGCGTAACCTGTCGAAGAAATTAAACCGAGTTTGTTGTTCGGTGATGCGGCGGCGTGGGCATATAGAGTTTTGCCATTTGGGTAAACGCCGATCGACGAAATTAAAGTCGTCGACGTTGCACACGACCCCGCTGGATTATAAATCCACGGATTCACGCCAATTGTGACACGGGATTTACCCGAACTGAATTTTTCAACACCGTTGGACTTACTAACCAAAATGCTTGAGTCTGGTAAAAACAACATCGCCCGAGAGACCGCATTGAGCGCCGTCGAATTCGACAGATAAATGGTCGCGCCACTGCCGTCTTTATTGACAAGGTCTATGTGTCGCCCCGAGAGGTTCTCTACCAAAACCAGCAGATGATTGGCGTCGTATTCAGCCATAGCAATGGGCGAATCGCCAGGGTTATATTGATTGTAGTCAATCACTACGGACTGGACTTGCCCTGTGTCCATATCAACTTTTGAGATAAGATTCGAGGGGCCAGCCGGTACTGCAACACCACCACCATAGCAACTCCCCGTCGCAACATAGAGCCAATTGTGTGTCGCCGTATAGACATTGGGGCTAAACGGACTTGAGCCTTGCTGACCGCACCCTAGTAACACCTCGATTAAAATAATCAAGGAAGCAAAAACAGCAAGCAATCGAAACGGTTGAACCATAGTTATATTATGTTCGGATAACATCGATTGGCTCTTAATAGTTTCGCAAAAGACTAGCCCTAGGATTAATAACCCGAATGGCACTCAAACTTCACGCGAGCGATCACGATACTAAGGTGACCGATTTCCCACGGAGCAGACGGGACTTTACGGCCTAAGCGGCACTCCCAGCACGTTATGAAGGGCCCAAACGTAGACACCGTTTGTCCAAAGAAAGCCTTCTTGTGTGGGGTATTTTCTACCGTCGTCGACGGGTAGGCCCCCAGTTGTGACATCAATTTTTTCATAGAGTTTTCCGGTGCGGCGAAAAACTTGATCATTGCTCTCCAACCATTTGATGGCCAAACGCCGCGCGATGGAATTGTAACCATACCTGCGCGCACCGCTGATTGCGAAATAATGTTGGGGAGCCCAACCGTTTGGTTTGTCCCACTGTTTACCCGTCTCGACATCGGAAGCAGCCAGCCCGCCAATGCACTCGAGCCGCGGCAGGGCCGATGAAATGATTTTTGCCGCTTCGGCCGGAGAAGCCACTCCAACGTACAGCGGGATGAACGTATCTGCAGTCAATATCGATGAAAATTGCCCTGTACGCAAATTGTAGTCGCGAAATGAGTCGTCAGCTTTATCCCAAAGATATTTGTGAATGGCCTCGGCGCGAATTGCGGCGGCCCGGTTAAAACGCCAAACGTCTCGCGAATTGTTTAGAAGACTCGCCATCCACGCGAGATTTCTCTCAACTTGGTAGAGCAAAGAATTGAGCATCACCCCTGCATACTGGCTCGCCACTCCATCAAACGCTCCGGTAAAATCCTTGCCGCTCTCAAGTTCAGCTCCCAAATCAATAAAAGTCGCCGCGAGCAAATCATCGCGGTCACTCGAGTACCTCTCGGGGCGCGGGGCGGCTAGATCGGCAAAATAGTGATTGAGCTGCGCGGCTCGATCATAGCGCGTAGTGGGGTTCATCCAAAATGAAAGATAATCTTTTTTCACTAACGGATAGGCCTTATGTTTGAGCCAGGCAAGCGTATGCTTTGAGAGACGTCCCGAAGTCGCTATTTTATTTTCGAGGTAAATTCGAATCATTTGACTTAAGAGCGGCGGCTGAGAGCGTGAGAGGTAATAGTCGCGAGTGCCATTCGGCACAAATCCATACTCTTGAATTTGAAATAAAAAATTGTTGATGAGCAACTTGACTAGCCCCGACCGGCCAGTATCTAAAAGCGCTGGCATGACAAAAAACGTATCCCAATAGTAGCCTTCGCGAAAGCGCGCGCCAGGGACCATAATTGGAAAGGGCATTGGCAAAAGTGTCGACTCGGTTCGTCGCGGAGTTTGCTTTGTAAGGTGCGGCCACATGCGCTCAATGTAGGCAAAAGTCGCACCATGCGTTTGGGACTCAGCTTGCCAGTGCGGCCTCAACATGCGCAGTTCCGCAGGGCGAAGTTCGTCTTTCTCTTCGTACATTTGCGACTTCAAAAATTCCAGAGCGGCCCGACGACCTCGCGCGCGCTCGATCGCATTCGACTGTTTGATAATATTCACCCTTTCGAGCGGGGTCAGCCGACGCGGTACTAAATCCGCAAGAGTTTTGAAGTCATCAACAATTACGTTCGCCCGCATTTCTTCTAAGAGGGGATCACTTATGACAGCTGAACGCTCGCGATGAACTTGCACCTTGAACTTGGTTAAAAGACTCGCACAAAAATCGGTCCCACCTGGGGCGCTCTCGTGCGCCAAGGCATTTCCTGAACTGACAAGAATACAGCTAAATAGTGCAAACCCAACCGTTCGGAGACTCGCGCGGCAAAGAAAGGCGTGAAAGATTCGAGGCAAATTGGGCATATCGTCGAAGGGAGCAAACGAAATGCCACCTTAGTTGAACAAGACGCCATTTAAAATGGCTTTAGCGTATTTCTCTGTTGAACTTTTAATCAGTGCGCCGAAAAACGTTGCTTTATTTTGCCCATAAGGTGAGCTGGCAATTCACTACTTTAGGATGATCCGAGCAAGAGGTGAGCTCGTAACTTTTTACTACACCGCGCTGATCGACATAAACGCTTAGCGTTTGTAATCCACAATTTAGAATATCTTCGCCTTGCAAAAATGGCGCAAAATGATTCGGATTCGCATTGTTTGAATATGCGTAATCAAGACTAAATGCTTGCGGAGCCAAATCTACCATTGATTTCAATAAACCATGCTGTGGATCACCCGGCCGCAGAACAATACTGCACATGCGATCGCTCCCCACTAAGTGCCCAAAATAAAACCCGAGGCGAGGTGCGACAGTGTTTGAGCGGGCCGTCGCCAATGAGCTCAAACCAATCAAGGCCGCAACGAACAAAATTCGCGCCATGGATTTAACACGCATTGTTTCGCCTCCATTTTTCGTCGCAAATTTTAGCTGACTGCGGATCCAATTTAAATAGTGGATATAAATTTAACAAAAGCATCGCGCTTTTTGGCAGTCAACCCGAGCGGCGTTTTGCGGCGCTCGATTTAAAAAATATTCAGCCTTGCGTCGATGAACATACGCCGAACCTCTATAAGCGCGTATTGGCGCCATACAAACTGCGGCTTGAGTTTTGCTTCAACTTTTAACGATGAGTCTTAAAAGGGGTTTCATATATGAGGGCGAGTCCGTGAGATCAAAACAACCTTCGGCAAAAATCATTTTTTTTGCTGCCTTGATAGGTCTTGCTGAATTGTTACTCGTTTCGCCGCTATCAGGGGCCGCCTCCGTGCCTAATGGGGCGGGCGCATCTAAAACGACCGACATCAGTTGGTGGGAAGAGTTCCCAGCCGTTCAGTCCGCTCTTGAAATGAGTGGCAATAAATTTGATTTGAAATCGCAATTCAAATTGCAGCAAAGTATTAGTTTTGAGCGCGTTAAAAGCTTCGTTCATGATGACAACGTGATCAAGGATTTTGTTCCAGCTCTACAGTCAGTCAAAACGAGCGCCGAATCGAACGGACAATATCGATATAGTTTTACCGCAAAAGATTTTTGGGGAGACGAGTACTCGCAAGCATTTCTTTGTCGAGACAGCGTCAACTCATCAACGGTTTTAGACGAAGACTGTTTTGAACAGCCGACGAAAGAAACGGCAAAGAATGCGCGCGCACAAATTTTGACCGGCGGGGCGCTGTCCATTGACTGCTTTTCCACTCAATCGATCAAACCTCTTGACCCCTCGCTTGTCGGAGTCAAGGGGGTGCAATGCATCTTCGAACTGAGCGGGCGTATCAACAGTCTTGCCACCGCGTTCACCGATATGACCGGCAAGAAAATTCCGGCAGAAAAAGTGGCGCACTATATTTTAAATGCACTGACATCCTACACGACCCAAATTGGACTGCTTGCCGGCAACGACGTATCCAACCCCAGTCAAACTCAAGATTTTCTTAAAAGTACGGGCTTGGGGAGGAAGTTTACGTTTGATCGTTTGCAGGGGCATAAATTGGGCTTCGGCAATCTTACTCCAGGTAAAACCTTTATCGTCAAAATCGGCTCGGATGGAACTTTTTCGGAGCGCATCCAATACGGCGATTACGCGCTCGAATCCATTGCGCCGGGAGCGTATCAAGCTGACAATCGATAACTGAACGCAAATTGTTGAACAATCGCGAGTGCCGCACGCCCCGCGGCCAGTCTTACGTATTGTTTTAGCAATTCCTGTCGAGCTGGCAATGCCAAATAGATAATATGTAAATGATGACAAAACCGCCTGTATTTAGACCCCGACGTGCGATTGGCGTAGCTCTCCACACGCTTTGGGCTTTGCCGTTTTTTCTCCTCCCAATCACGGCCGCGAACCTCGCCTTTGCCACAACAGTTTTCGACGCCACCGCCAAAAAAACTCAAACCAACAG
>DAIDJH010000054.1 GCA_027451425.1 Bdellovibrionales bacterium
GCCAGCATGGCGACAACCGGTTATGGCAGTGCGAACAGTAATGTAACGGCGGCTCCATATCCGGTTTCTGACCCAAGCAATAGCAACTCTATTTGTGGAGTCATAACCCAATCGCAGTTTGTCAATTATATTTCAGTGGATCCGCAACAGCTTGCGCATAATGACTCGCTTATTGATACGCAAGGCCCGTTTGTCAGAATATATGGCACAAATGGTTTTCAGTCGCTGAACGTGAGCACAACCGCGTCGAATGCGGTGGTCAGCTACACGTATTTGCCGGGAGTCGTTACGACAGCCACAACTCACGGTGTTGACGGCGTTGATTTTTTCTTTCGACAATTGCCGCAAAATTATTCGCCGCAAGACGCGTATGCCCGTCACGGTTTTGCATGTAGTGCTCTGACTTCTCTACCTGTTCCATTTAGTTTGGTTGGTGAGCAGCCATCGAGTGCTGACACCGCGCCGGCCACGGCATTTGCCATGAGTTACACATTGAACCTGCCCTCGGGTGACATCACGGGCGCGCCATACGGTTCGCAGATTATTGCGTGTCCTTATAGAGTGACCGCTGCGGGCAAAGAATATTTCGAGGGAGGTGCGGAGAATAACGGGTATTTTAACGGTGGCGGTTCTTCTCTCCCCGTGGCGACGCAATTTCAACTTTTCGACATGAAAGGGAATTTGCTGGCCATAAACGGTAGCGTCGGTTCGATGAATGTGGCTAGCGGCACATGTACCCCAGTTGTGTTATCGGGCACGGATGCAATGGGTAACCCCGCGATGATGCCGCCGCCGCAAAATATATCTGTGGCTGCTCCTACGGGAACTGTCTATATGGATTCTGCGTGTTCTATGTCGATTACGAGTACGCTGTATAGCACATCTGCGTCTCCACCGACACCGTCGGGCGGGCCGAGCGGTGGTTATCAGCTTTACATTAAACCGGCAGCCAGTGCGACCATTTCATTTGCGGATACGGTCGATTATGGTGCGCCAAATGTCAGTGTAACCGCGAATGTGCAAACGATTTCGCCAACGATTTCGACATGGATCACCACTCCACCTGTCGTCTACGAATACGGTTGTTATCCCATCACGGCACTCATGGTTGATACAACAACGTTGCTGCCATCATATTTGTCAGGCTATAGCGCGCCCTCTTGGTCGGCGCCCACGGGTTCGGCTTTTTATACGGACTCGAATTGTCAATCTCCGTTAAGCTTGGCCCCATCGACTTTTCCAACGAACAGTGCAACATCTACGGAATATTTTGAAGTGACGGCCGCTGGAGTGTCAGGCCCTGCATCGACAACGCTTTCGATGGCGCCGGCAACGGGAGCGATAAATTCCACCAATTCCGTTTCGGTTTACGCCCCCGGGATGCCGCAAAGTTTGGGTTTTGTGCTGAATAATGCCGCATCGACTCCGGCCATGTTTGCCACTGTTTCACCCGGTGTTTCGAGCGGCCCGATCGCCGTCCAAGTACAAGACTCGAACGGCCATGCCACGCCCGTTTCAATCGCAACGACGGTCACTTTGACGGCCACGTTAGGGACAATCTACTCATGGTCGTCGAGTTCAGGTTGTTCAGCTACAGCGATAACGTCGGTTACAATTTCGGCTAGTCAACCGCGCGCGGTATTCTGCTACACGGCGCCGACTTCCGTTGGCGGTTACACGATCAATGCCATGGCGGGCTCAAGTCTTTCGGGTGTTTTGAATGTGAGCGTGCCGTAGAATTGCCGGTCGCGGCACGAGCATGATGTTTTACTCTTGACCCTCAAATCATTGCCTTAAGATAATAGCCTCCGCACAAGATAGCGAGCGATCGCACAAAGGGGGCTAGCCTATGAACACGTTTGAACTCATCGAAAAGCATGGTGACGATCATGAGCAGATCGTTTTTTGCCGCAACAAAGAAGCGGGGCTTCGTGCGATTATCGCCATCCACAATACCGCATTGGGCCCGGCGCTTGGTGGCACGCGCATGTGGAATTACAAATCCGAAGAAGAAGCGCTGATCGATGTTTTGCGATTGTCGAGAGGGATGACCTACAAAGCGGCGGTGGCTGGTTTAAATCTGGGTGGCGGTAAGGCCGTCATCATCGGTGATTCTAAAACGCAAAAAACTGAAGAGATGTTTCGGGCTTTCGGGGCATACGTGAATTCGCTCAACGGTCAATACATCACGGCTGAAGATGTCGGTACAACCGTAAAAGACATGGAGTATTTGTTTATGGAAACTCCCTACGTCACTGGCATCCCGGCGGCGTTCGGTGGGTCGGGTGATCCCAGCCCGTACACGGCGCACGGCGTGTTCATGGCGATCAAGGCGTCGGTCAAAGAGAAATTGCAGAGCGATACGGTGTCAGGCCTACGTGTGAATGTGCAGGGGTTGGGCAACGTCGGCCGCCATTTAGTCGAATTTCTCGTACAAGAGGGCGCGCAGGTGAATGTGGCCGACATAGATACCGAGAAGGTTAAGGCGTTGACAAAAAAGCTCCCCGATTTGCGCGTGTTGGGGAGTGACGAAATTGTGACAAGCGAGTGCGATGTGCTGGCACCTTGCGCTTTAGGCGCGGTGATCAACGATCAAACAATTGGCCGGCTCAAATGCAAAATCGTCTGCGGGGGAGCGAATAACCAACTGGCGGAATCGCGTCACGGCGATGCGCTTCGTGAACTTGGCATTTTGTATGCGCCCGATTATGTCGCCAATGCCGGCGGTCTTATGAACGTTTTTGTTGAGCTTGAGGGCTATTCATCCGATCGCGCTTTTGATAAAACCAAGCAGGTGTACGAAAACATGATGTCTGTGTTCAAAATGGCGAAAGAAGAAAATATCTCAACTCATATCGCCGCGAACCAAGTGGCTGAAAATCGCCTAAATAAAATTGGTGCATTACGCAAACATTATCAGGGTAGAACGGCCCGTCCGCACTCCACACTAAAAGAAATCGTTTTACGGAGATCATAAAATGACAAAGCCGCCAGTGAAGACAGTGAGCCACCAAGACGACTCCACATTTGAATATAAACTTATCGATTTTTTCACCAACCAATGGCAAACGCTGGCGACGATCGCTTTGCTCGCCATCGTTGTTTTTGGGGGAGTTGTCAGTTACCGGTACTTCGAGCGCTCGAAAGAAAAGCAAGCCCAAGAGCAGCTCTATGTTTTGCAAAAAGCTTTAAAAGATAAAACAAAAGAAATCACTCAGGTGCCGGCTGTGCAAAAGAGTGGCGATTCGGTTTCGGCCGCTCCCGCCGAACCGGTGAAGACGCCGGAAACTTTGGCGAAGAACTACGGCGATATTTTGGCGAAATTTACGAAATTCATCAGCCGCCACCAAGGGCGAAAGGCGGCCTATATGGCGGCGATTCAAGCCGCCGCTTTGGCGGTCGATTACAAGGACTTTTCTCGTGCTGAAAGTGTTTTAAAAATGGTAATTAACGTACCCAGTCGACACGATCTGTTCTGGGGTTTAGTCAATGGTCAATATACGGGTGTGCTTATTCAAGAGGGTAAGTGCGAGCAAGCCATCCCGACCCTAAAAAAAATTGCCGACAATAAATCGCATGCATTTTTTCAGGCGCATGCGCTTTTGCGGTTAGGCGCTTGCTATATCAAAATGAAAAAGTACGACAAGGCAGAAGACGCTTTTGTGCGGATTCAAACGGACTTCCCCCAGTCGGAGGCGGCCTTTGAGGCGCGCGATTTGAAGAGACTCATCCTCATTCGTCGGGGTCAAAAATCTTGATGGATATCCGCTTTTGCCGCATGCGCATTTTTTTCGCACTTGGTTGTGCGGCCGCGGCACTCTCAGGCTGCAGTTTGGTGAATTCCGGCTACCAAGATAAGCAGTTTATATTTATTCGACATTGGGTTCGTCACACGCCGACCAAAGATTACGTCGGCTATCGCATCAGCCACGTGATGGAGCCGGTGATCGCCGGCAATCTCGTTATCGCCGGCAATGAATTCGACGGCATACGCGCATACGATAAGCGGACTGGACAAGATAAATGGAAGCACCATATCGACGGCGGAGTGACGGCGAGCGCGCGGCTATACGATGGGACTCTATACTTCGGTGCAGGTGACGGCTATTTTTACGCCTTAAACGCGCGCACCGGGAGAACGCGATGGAGATTCCCCATACGGTCTGAGGGGATTGGCGCTCCGCTGGTAACGCCAGACACGGTGTATTTTTTGACAGGCACAAATTCCGCATACGCCGTCGATCGTAAGACCGGTAATCAAATTTGGGTTTATCCGCGGCAGGATAGCGCCAGCATCACGGTGCGCGGCGCGAGTGAGCCGACGCTTATCGGCGACAAATTGTACGCGGGGTTTAGTGACGGTTTTCTTGTGGCGCTCGATAAAACTCGCGGCACCATGGTGTGGGAGAAACAGTTGAACTCCGCCATTCGCTTTCGCGACGTCGATGCAAAACCGGTTCTAGATAGCGGACGGCTGTATGTTTCGAGTTACGACGGACGGATGTTTTGTTTAGATGAAAAGACCGGTCATACGATTTGGACGGACGATCAGGGCGGGTTCACCCCTGTCACGATAGTCGGTGATCGCATCTATTACTCCACTTCAACTCATATGATACAGGCGCTTGATAAAGTATCAGGCAAGATTTTGTGGTCACGAAATTTGAAAGATACCGTAGCCACTCAGCCGGTCTATTATCGCGGCCTCGTTTTGTATGGGGAGTGGGATGGCCCGCTTGTCGCTGTCAACGCGCGAACGGGTAAAACTGTAGCCAAATATATCACTGGCATTGGCGTCACCGCTATGCCGACCATTGACCCTAAAACTTCAATGGTTTACCTGAACACTCGCGATGCGAATTTATTCGCGTTGAAAATGAGTTTGAGATCGCCGATGAAAGACTGGCCGTGGATAGACAATTGAAAAACTTAGTAACGGGTCTTTGCCTCTATTGTTGCGTCGCCGTGTTGGTTTTGACCGGTTGTGCGTCGGGGCATTGCCGGGGCAGTCAACACACAAACGAAAAGCACGTATACGTGTTCAAACCCGACGGCAGTAAGCAATGCTCAAATATCAAAGGGGCGACGGTCGAAGCGATGGCGACTGAATTGTCGGCTGTGCAAATTTACTCCGAAGAAAATCGTTATGACGGCAAATTGCATCCGCAGGTTTGCGATTTCCCCACTGGCCGTGTGAATGTCTACGAAATTGGCGTGTCGGATTTACCGGCGGCGGAGAAGTTGGGGTTTAAATTATTAGATCCACAAAAGAAATGACTCTTGAATACATTCACCAACTCATACGCGATGTGCCCGATTTTCCAAAACCCGGTATTGTGTTTAAAGATATCACTCCGATTCTTGAGCACGGCGAAGCATTCGGCGCGCTCACGCGTCATCTGGCGGAGCGGGTTCCGACCAACGTGAACAAAATAGTGGCAATCGAAAGTCGCGGATTTATTTTGGGCTCGGCGGTTGCGCAACATCTGCGGTGCGGGCTTGTGATCGTGCGAAAGCCAGGTAAGCTCCCGCGGGCGACTTTGCGCGAGAGCTACGATCTTGAATACGGCAGCGATGCGCTCGAAGTGCACGAAGATGCGCTTCGTTTGGGCGATCGAGTGGTGGTGATGGACGACGTGCTTGCCACTGGTGGAACTGCCGCTGCGGCTGAGCGTTTGTGCGAACGCATCGGCGCACAAGTTCTGACGTCAGTTTTTTTGATGGAAATTGAAGCCCTGTGCGGCCGCGAAAAGCTCAAAAATCCATTCGTGTCTCTTATTCGTGTTTAGATTGCTTTCCTGTACCTGTTGTACGGTAAAAATCTCCACGTAAAACCATGGCAGTGTTCTTGCAGCAGTACTGTGACTGAGCAGTGAAACGCAGCCAAAATATGCTGGAGTGGAAATGTTCCAAAATAAAAAACGTAACATAATATTTAAAGGCGTTATCTATATTTTATGCGCAATGTGGACCTCACTTTACAATGCCGAGGCGTACCCGATGCAACAAAATATCGATCATGAACGATTCATGCGGCAAGCAATTCGCGAAGCGCGACTCTCCAAAAATCTTCCGATCGGTGCCGTGATTGTGGTTGCATCGACGGGTAATATCTTGGCGGCTGAGGCAAACGGAGCGCATCTCGACCCTACGCTCCACGCTGAAATTGCCGCGATTCAAAAGGCGGCACGAAGTAAAAATGTTTCTTGGAAAGATTTGATCTTGTATTCAACGGCTGAACCGTGTCCGATGTGCCAGTCGGCCATATTATGGGCCGGCATCCCACGTGTGTACTATGGGAGTTCGATGTTGTTTCTTAAACAACAAGGTCTACCCCAGATCGATATCCGAGCCGTCGACGTTGTGTCAAAGACATCGTTTCGCAATATTGAAATACATGGCGGGCTTTTAGAAAAAGAGTGCAACGCGCTACTTCTTGGATATCTGTAAACAGTCACAAAAATTGCGCATCAAACGCGTTCGGAAAGACTTCTGAAAACGTCAGGCGGTTTGTTTGCCCGCGTGAATTTGTGCAATAAACGATCGTATCGGGTGAAGAGAACTCGGCGAGAAATTGCCGGCATATTCCACAGGGCGGCCAGATGTCTCGTTGATTGGTCGTGATCAAGATGGCCACGATCTTTTTTTGCGGCGAGACGTTTCCGCATGCCACTGCGGATGAAATGGCGACGCGTTCAGCGCAAATTGTGCCGCCGTAAGAGGCGTTTTCAATATTGCAACCGGCGTACATTTGGCCATTTTTTGCGAGGACCGCCGCTCCGACTTTGATTTTGCTATACGGGGAGTGGGCGTGGCGCAGGGCTTGTCGTGCCAAACGCAAAAGTTTTGCGATGAGTTTTTTTTCCTGCGCATTGTGGGTGGAGTTCGCGCGCATAAAGTGGATTGTCCTAGTTTTTGTTTTTTTGCAAAATTTTAGTGGCTTGAATTGCAACAGTACCGGTGATGTCCTGTAAGTGATCAAATTCGGAAAGCCGCTTCAAGCCATTTTGATGAAGTTCAACGGTTAAGACAGGGATCTTATGATCGCCCCACATGTAGCGCCCGAGGCTACCGGGATATGTGCCGATACCGTACCAAGGCAATGGGCGAAAGCGTGGCGGCGCGACTTTTGGTCCATCAAAGTCTAGCACTCCAAGAGGAGTATGAATGGAAATAATAAAATTTGGTTTGAACTCAGAGATCTGTTTGATAATACATTGCGTTTCTTTTTCGCTAGCGGAGCTTTCACCAGGAAAGCGCCTTTTATCGTTATGAGTTCTCAGATGCCAATACTTTTGCGCCAAGCGATTCCAATCTTTTGAGGGGAAGTTGCGATTGAGATCGACGCCACGAGAGTTGTAACGTGTCATTGCGGCCATGCCATCAGGATTTACGATGGGAATTACGCGCCAGGTATTGCGTGGTTTGATTTTTTCAAGCCGCAGCATCCAGGCGCGGCTTACCGAGCCGCTGGGATGTTCGTCACCGTGAATAAGCGATATGGCTAAAATCCGTTTGCCTGAGGTCTTATCGGTACCTTGGCGTTGATAATAAAAAATCGGTGAGCCTTTTTCGCTTTCACAAGAATCCAGCACGGTCACTTTAGCGCAAATCTTTTTCAGCTGTTGCTTGTCAAACTGGCCAGGTAGCGAAGACAGGCGCTTATAACAAAAATCCGCCACTGTCTTTGGTGTTGACGGTGTTGGCGTCAATTCTTGTGCGGCCGCCGGAGGGGGTGAGGCAAAAGCCAACGTTGAAAAAAATAGCGATAACAATAGCATAAAAACATTGTTTCGGAGGGAGCTTGCACAGTCAAGCTACATTCGATTTGCGTCCGTCTCCATTGTTGCGGAGAATCTCGATGTCCTCACGCACGCGCATTTCACCGATAGACTCAATAAACATGGCAATTGTAATATCGTGAGCCAGGATCTCCCAAAACGCGTCACGTGTCACTTTGAGAACCTGTACCGGTTCAAGAGCGATTATGGAGCCCGTGCGTGGCACATCGGCAATCATTGAGATTTCACCAAAAAAACCGCCTTGCTGAATCTTTGAAACAGATCGGCCGTTCACGCTGACGCCAACCGTTCCTCGGAGAAGAAGGTAAAACTCATCTCCGTAATCGCCCTGACGAAAAAGTATTTCATCTTTAGCAAAAGACTCAATTTTGCCCTTGGTAATAAACATTTGCACAACAGTCTCGGGCAAATCGCGAAAGACGGGTGCCGACGAAAAAAATTGATTCACCATGATTGCCCCGCGAAAGCTTTCAAGTTCACGGATGTATTGGACTTCGCCGGCCACTTGCCGAAGGGTTATTGCGGGGATTTCAAGCACGACACTGTCTTCGCGCGCAACAACACTTGCGGTAGCGGGGCTTTCGTCAATCACAGAAATTTCGCCGAAAATGCTGATGGGTTGAATATCACCCACAATTTTACTTCGCCCGATGGGCGACCTTATATTTACGTCCATCGAACCGGCGAGCAACACATGGAGATGCGTGCCTTCACTGCCTTGAATGACAACGGGTGATCCACGCTTGTATTGTTTCAATTCGCTGCGATCGACGATCATGTTGAGCAGTTCCGTGGTGAGGTAGTTGAAAAGCGGCAAGCTCTCAAGAATTCCTAAAATTTCTTTTGGATTATAATGCTCAAGTTTGTGGGATTTATGTTGGCGGACTGCTCGCATCACAAATTTTGAAATTGGCAACACAAATGCGAGTAGCACAATTTTTAGCATATTGTGGAGCGTGCCGAGGCCGAACGTTCCGAGTAAGCTCAATAGAACAAGTACGGCTTCGCGTTCGATGACTGAACCGTGTTTGAGCATGTAGAACA
>DAIDJH010000055.1 GCA_027451425.1 Bdellovibrionales bacterium
GCGGCTTGAACTTTTTGGCGACCTTGTCGAGTCGCTTCGGTTTTTTGACCCGACCACTCAGCTAAGCGTCGCGTCCCACCCCTCGGACGAAACGCCGTTTGTTTTGCTGCCGGCCCGAGAGGTCCTTTACGACGATGAAAATCGCCAGCAAATCGCCCAAGCCCTGAAGCGCGATGCGGATGGGCGCCCCGTCCACCGCGATGATCTACATGAAATTGTGCGCGCCGTAACGCAAGGGCAGCCTTTTTATGGCGTCGACTATCTCCTCCCTTATTTTTATAAAAATCCCGCGCCGCCGCTCAGCTTTTTTTCTATGCCCGTTGACTATTGGGTGTTCAATCAGCTTGAAGCCGTTCGCGCGGCCGACGACATTTTCGCCCGCCGAAAAAGTGGATTTGAGGAGTCTCAGTCCGCCCCGTTTCGCGCACCTGTCGACCGGCTATATACCCCTTTTGAAAAGCTTGAGCTGCCGGACGACTCGAGCACGATTTATGTCAACTCAACCGCTTTGGGTCTTGTGGGCGCCGGCGAAGATAACGACGGGCCACGCCCCGTTGAATTCACCTCCTTTTCCCTTCAAGATTTTTCTGCTGGCTCCAGCGCACTCGTCACCGATCCAGAAAAGCTTGGTCGCTTTCTAAAATCAAAGCTCGCCGAGTGGCACTCCACCGATTATCGCGTTTATATATCTTGCGGAACGCAACATTCCGCCGAGCGACTACGCGGCTTCTTAGAAAGCGCAGGCATTCCATCGATACTTTTTCATGAGAACAATTACGCTTGGTCGCAAACCCTTGAACAGCTCACCCAATCGAAAAGCGTGGGCCTTCTCGCTCGACGCCTTCCTGATTCGTTTCGTCTCCCCGGTGAGCGCGTGATTTTTTTGCGCGACGAAGATATCTGGGGGCGGCGACGTTTGCGGCGAGATACAAGCAAACAAGAATCGGATACCTCGCTTGAACGCTCCAGCGCATTAAGCTTTGGAGACCTGAAGCCTGGCGATTTCGTCGTTCATCGCATACATGGCGTGGCTTTGTATGAGGGCCTGAAAGTTATGCGCATCGAAAATGCCGATGCTGAATTTATTGAACTTCATTATCGCGATAACGATCGCTTGTATTTGCCCGTTTATCGAATCGCACAGCTTCATAAATACGTTGGGCCCTCCGGCGATCACATGATTGATAAACTTGGCGGACCCGGCTGGAATAAAGCCAAAACAAAAGTTCGCAGCCAGCTGCGCGACATCGCCGCAAGCCTTCTTGAACTGTATGCTAAACGCGCCCAAGTTCACCGGCCCGCGTTCTCTCCCGTTGACGCAGACTTTGACGAGTTTGAAAACCTCTTCCCCTATGACGAAACCACCGATCAGCTGCGGGCAATTTCCGATATTTTAAAGGATCTGCAAAAAGATCGCCCGATGGATCGCCTCATCTGCGGAGATGTCGGCTTCGGTAAAACCGAGGTTGCCATGCGTGCGGCGTTTAAAGTCGTTCAAGATCATAAACAGGTCGCGATTATCGCACCCACGACCATTCTTACTTTTCAACATTTTGAGAATTTTAAAAGGCGGTTTTCTGGTTGGCCAGTTGAAATTCGGGAGCTGAATCGTTTTGTTTCAAGTTCCGAAGTTAAAAAAACACTCGCCGATCTTCGTACCGGCAAGGTGGACATCGTCATCGGGACACACCGCCTTTTAAGTCGCGACGTCGCATTTCAAAATCTCGGCCTTCTCATAATTGATGAAGAGCAAAAGTTTGGCGTTACTCACAAAGAGCGCCTTCGCCATTTAAGAGAAAATGTCGATACGCTTGCCATGTCGGCGACTCCCATCCCGCGTACGCTCAACATGAGTCTCGTCGGCATTCGCGACATGAGCCTGATTAACACCCCACCAGAAGATCGTCTGCCCACACGAACATTTGTCGTGAAGTCCGACGACGCCACAATCAAGAAGGCCATAGAAGGTGAAATCAGTCGAGGCGGACAAGTTTTTTTTCTTCATAACCGCGTGCAAACAATCGACGAGGTCGCCGCTCGCGTTCGGAGTCTTGTGCCGCACGCACGCCTTGCCATTGCACACGGCCAAATGGATGAGACAACCCTTGAGAAAACCATGCTCAAGGTTTTTCATCATGAAATTGATGTGCTGATTTGCACGGCGATTATTGAATCTGGAATGGACATCCCGCGCGCCAATACTATTTTAATCGACAGCGCCCACACGTTCGGGGTGAGCCAACTTTATCAACTCCGTGGCCGCGTCGGTCGCAGTAAAGAGCGCGCCTATTGTTACCTTCTTTTGCCGCCGGATAAGCGCATCGACCCCGTGGCGCAGGAGCGCCTAAAGATCATTCAAGAAAACACCGCGCTTGGTAGCGGCATCCGGGTGGCCCAGTACGATCTTGAGCTTCGTGGCGCCGGCGACATTTTGGGAAAAGATCAGTCGGGTCACATAAATGCCGTCGGCTACGAACTTTATCTCGAGCTTCTCGAAGAGGCTGTGCAAGCACAAAAAACAATGGGCCGCGAAAGCGATGCCCCGCCCACGCGCGAAAACGCGTTTACAACAGATGCGGAGCTCGAGCCCGAGATCAACCTTCGAATTTCAGCGCTATTCCCGGATTCGTACATTCCTGATATTCGCATGCGCTTATATTATTATAAAATTCTCTCGCAAATTCACGGCGAAGAAGACCTTGACCGCATCGAGCAAGAGTTACGCGATCAGTTCGGACCGCCGCCTGAGCCCGTGGTAAATTTACTTGGCTTAATGTACATACGAAGACTATGCCGCGATCTTGGCGTTCGCGATATTAGCGCAAGCCAAACGGCCCTGACCCTCGCGTTTACGGATAAAACCAAACTTCCCCCGCAAGAAGTGATTAAGCTAACCACACGAGAAAACAAAAAATATCAGCTTGCGCCCGATCAGCGTCTTAAAATTCGAATGAATGAAATTGCGTGGCCTCGCGTTGTGGACGAAATCTTGGCTCTACTGAATTTATGTCCAAAGTAACTTTACAGCTCAACGCTTAAGCCGACGGACAGGCTAAATGGGCTTGAAAAGTCTCGCTCGCTTGTCTGCCCCGAGCTCAGATATTCGCGCCCCTCTGTGAACACGTACCAGTTTTCAATACCGGCCTCTTCGTAGCCAGACGCCGACGCATTAGCATCCGTCCAGTTGAGTTGAAATAAAGCTCCCGCGCCCCAGTACGGAGCAAATGTCGTTCGCCCATTGAGCTTCGCATTACCTTGCTGCTCCGTATACTGAAACTGATACGCGCCACCCATGATGTACGGGGCAATGACCGGCTCTCGCCAAATCGTGTCCATGATGTAGCGAAGACCGATGCGGTCCTCATAGGCACTTAGTTGCGCATTGCCGATTTCGGCCGGAGCCTTCGAGTTCGTTTTATAAAACCCATAGGCGGCTTCAAGCCCAATCGCGCCCAGCGTGAAGTTGTAGCGAATCATATAAGACCCTTCAAGAAGCGGTAGCCCTGAGGTGCCGTAGATGTCACTGAAGCTTGCCTGATTGGGGTTTAGAAAATCCGTTTGATAGTTGGCGGGGCTATACTCGCTTGCCGTAAATGTAATTTGATTATCCCACCGATTGCGCCGAATACGGTAGGGAACAAGGCGATACCCCGTTGTGTTGTTGCCCGGAAGCACCATGTTCGGAACTTTTTCGACAAGTTGCCTTTTTTTAAGATCTTCATAGCTCAGCGGCTTCTTCCAGTAGTTCTCTTGCTCTTTTTTTATTTTTTGGATGATCTCTTCGCGCGACGGCCCGCTGGCGTGAAAATATCCGGACGCGGCCGTGCTGTTCGAATCTAGAGTGTTGCCCGAGGAATCTTCGGCGAGCGCAATCGACGCAAAAAGTACAAGCCACACGACTGCCGCGGCAATTTTGGCGACTTTTCTCATTCATTTATTATAGGCGGCGCTATCGGACCAGCGCTAGGCGGGCGCTTTCTTTCAAGACTTTGTTCTGCATAAGAACGTGATCGTCGGGCGCTAGACCTGCGTCTTGAAGGCGTGTCATAGCTAAGCGGTATTGTTCTTCGGCGCGAACCTTATCAATTTCTTCCGGCCATTCGGCGGTGTCAGCAAGAACCGTTACGCTCGCCGGACCGACCTCGAGATACCCCCAGCTTATGGCGGCTGAGCGAAAATCAGTTTTCCCTCTAAGGCGAACTCGTAAAATGCCCGCGCGAAGTGTCGTCATAAGCGCTGCATGTCCGGGCAATATGTCTAGCTCGCCACGATCAGCGGGAACAATGAGTTCGTCTATCTCCACTTCGCTCAGCATTTTTTTTTGTGGTGTGACTAGGGTCAACATCATAGCTTCTTGGCCTTCTCGAGCGCATCTTCAATCGTACCGACAAGATAGAATGCTTGCTCTGGAATTTCATCGTGTTTACCGTCAAGAATTTCACGGAATCCGCGGATGGTGTCTTTGATGTCAACGTATTTGCCCTTCATGCCAGTAAATTGTTCCGCAACAAAAAATGGCTGGCTCAAAAATCTTTGTACCTTTCGCGCACGGACGACGACGAGCTTGTCTTCTTCACTCAATTCATCCATCCCGAGAATCGCAATGATGTCTTGCAATTCACGATACCGCTGAAGAAGCGCCTGAACATCGCGCGCTGTTTTATAGTGATCGTGCCCGACAACCTGAGGGTCGAGAATTCGAGAGGTCGATTGCAGCGGATGAACGGCCGGATAAATCCCGAGAGCCGCAATATCACGATCAAGATTTGTGGTAGCATCAAGGTGGGTGAACGTCGTGGCCGGCGCTGGATCGGTATAATCGTCAGCCGGAACATACACGGCTTGCACCGAAGTGATCGAACCTTTTTTTGTTGATGTGATGCGCTCTTGAAGCGTGCCCATCTCTGTTCCAAGTGTTGGTTGATACCCAACCGCCGAGGGGATCCTGCCAAGAAGCGCCGATACTTCCGCGCCCGCTTGCGTGAATCGAAAAATATTGTCAATAAATAGAAGAACGTCTTGCCCTTCACGGTCGCGAAAAAATTCAGCCTGCGTCAGCGCCGTCAGCGCCACTCGCGCTCGTGCGCCCGGCGGCTCGTTCATTTGTCCAAAGACAAGCGCTGTTTTTTCAATAACACCAGATTCTTTCATTTCTCGATAAAGGTCGTTGCCTTCACGCGTTCTTTCACCGACACCAGCAAAAACAGAATATCCACCGTGCTCGGTCGCAATATTGCGGATAAGCTCTTGGATCAATACGGTTTTGCCTACGCCCGCGCCGCCGAACAAACCAATTTTGCCACCCTTTGAATACGGGGCCAAAAGATCGATGACCTTAATTCCGGTCATGAGCATTTCGACTTGCGTCGATTGGTCCTCAAACTTTGGCGCCGCTCGATGAATTGACCAGTACTCCTTCGCTTTTACCGGGCCCTCCTCGTCAACTGGTTGGCCAACAACATTGATAATTCGACCAAGCGTTTCTCGGCCCACGGGAGCAGAAATTGTCGTTCCCGTATCCTTTACCGACATCCCGCGCATCAGGCCATCGGTGGAATCCATGGCTATAGCTCGCACCACCTGATCTCCCAAGTGTTGGGCAACCTCAAGCACAAGGTTGTCTTCGCGATTATCGATCGCCGGATTTGTAACGGTGAGCGCATTCAAAATTTTGGGCAAAGCACCACTTGTAAATTCAACGTCAACGACAGGGCCCATAACCTGTTTTAATTTACCAACCGCTTGTTGTTGCGACATTTGACTTGCTCCTTTTTAATCGCTGACGGCTTCTGCGCCCGAACAAATCTCGATCAGCTCTTTCGTGATCGAGGCTTGCCGTAATTTGTTATAGGTCAGCGTCAATTTTCCAATCATTTCTTTGGCGTTTTTTGTGGCATTTTCCATGGATGTCATGCGCGCCGCATGCTCGGCCGCCACGCTCTCGGCCATACAACGAAATACCTGTGTCGAAAAATGCTGATTCAAAAGTTGATCGATCATGTCTTTTGGCGCCGGCTCAAAAATCATGTTGGGCGACGCGGCCGCATTTGCATCTCCAGGCGCAGCAGTTACTTTCTTTAAATCAATAGGCAAAATGCGCTCGCTGACGAGTTTCTGTGAAATGGCCGACTTAAATTCATTGTATATAAATCTAACCTCATCGTAGTCGCCTGAGATAAATTCGGCCATACACGTCTTTGCCATCTCCGACGCCATTGCGTATGAAATTTCGCGTGCTAAATTCAATATCGCTTGTCTTGCGGTGACCCCCCGCCGTCTGAAATAATCTGAGCCCTTCCGCCCGATAAAAATAAAGTCCATTTTCTCGTAGGTGTTTTTATAGTCGCGAATGAACTTTTCGGTGAATCGGCAAATTGCGTTGTTGAATCCGCCACACAATCCGCGATCAGATGTGATCACAATCAAAAGAACCCGGTTTGTCCTTTGTGGCGACGTTAGCAATGGATGTTCAACCAGGCGGGAGAGCGCGACGTTGGTCACGACCTGCAAAATTCGTTGCGCATAGGGGCGCATGTTAATGATTTGCTCTTGAGCACGTCGAAGTTTCGCCGCCGACACCATCTTCATGGCTCGCGTGATTTGCTGCGTGTTCTTTACGCTGGCAATTCGACTTCGCATGTCTCGTAAACTGGGCATCGCCTATCCTTTTCTACCTATTATTGCTCGGTTGACGGGCGAAAAACCGCCTTGAATTCGTCAAGCGCCGCCTTTAGCTGCGCCTTAGTTTCATCCTTAATCGCTTTGTCTTCGGCAACCTTTGTCACAAGAGATTTATACTTTTGCTCAAGATATTCGAGGAGCTCGTTTTCATATTTTTGCACGTCTGCTTCTGGATATTTATCGAGGTAACCATTTGTGGCAGCGAAAATCAGGATGACTTGTTTTTCAACTCGATAGGGCAAGTATTGAGGTTGCTTCAATACCTCCACCAGGCGCCGGCCTCGAGCTAACTGCGCCTGAGTCGCGGCATCGAGATCTGAGGCAAACGCGGAAAATGCTTCAAGCTCACGGAATTGTGCAAGTTCAAGCTTCAACGTTCCGGCCACTTGCTTCATTGCTTTAATTTGCGCAGCTCCACCCACTCGGGATACGGACTTGCCCACATCGACCGCCGGGCGAATACCTTTGTAAAATAAGTCGGCAAGAAGAAAAATCTGCCCATCAGTAATAGAAATTACGTTTGTTGGAATATACGCCGAAATATCGCCGGCCTGAGTTTCAATAATTGGAAGTGCTGTGAGCGAGCCGCCGCCCGTTTCGGGACTCATTTTCGCCGCGCGCTCAAGCAACCGCGAGTGAAGATAAAATACATCTCCTGGGAACGCCTCGCGGCCTGGCGGGCGGCGAAGTAAAAGTGAAAGTTGTCGATAGGCCTGGGCTTGCTTTGTCAGATCATCGTAAATGATGAGCGCGTGCTTGCCCGTGTCACGAAAATACTCCGCCATTGCACAGCCTGAAAATGGGGCGAGAAACTGTAACGGGGCGGGATCCGCGGCCGTCGCCGCAATGACCGTTGTATACCGCATGGCCCCCGCGTTTCGTAATTTTTCAACCACCTGCGCGACCGTTGACTTTTTTTGACCGATTGCCACGTAAAAACAATGAACGTTTTGATCGTGTTGATTAATGATCGTATCAATTGCAATCGCCGTTTTTCCCGTTTGTCGGTCGCCAATGATGAGCTCCCGCTGTCCTCGACCGATCGGGATCATCGAATCGATGGCTTTGATCCCGGTTTGCATCGGTTCGTGCACCGGTTGGCGCTTAATGATGCCTGGAGCTTTGATGTCGACCACGCGAAATTCTTTTGCGGCAATTGGCCCTTTGCCGTCGATTGGGTTTCCCAATGCGTCGACGACACGTCCTATGACCGCTTCGCCGGCAGGCACTTGTACAATTTTTTTTGTGCGCTTAACGGTGTCGCCTTCTTTTATGTCCCTGTCTTCACCGAAAATAACGACGCCGACCGAGTCTTGTTCAAGATTCAAAACCATGCCGTAAACGGGTCCGGGGAATTCCAAAAGCTCGCCCGCCATAGCATGATCGAGGCCATACACTCGCGCCACTCCATCGCCGATCGAGAGTACCGTTCCGGTTTCTGTCACCTCAAGCGACTTTGAATAATTTTTGATTTGCTCTTTTAGAACGCGGCTGATTTCGTCAGCGCGAATCGAAATATTCATGGACTCGTCACTCCTCTGGTTAATTCCTCTTTGATTTGATTTAAGTGCGACGAAAGGCTGTCATCGAAACTGAGACTTCCCACCTGCACGGTGAGCCCTCCGAACAGTTTTTCGTCTTGAGTATAGTCCAAGGCCACCTTGCCCCGACAATAGTTTTCAACCGCCGCCCGAATTTCAGCCCGCTCCTTTTCACTGAGCGGTCCTGCCGAGCGCACATGCCCGCGGCGCAAATGCTCTTGTTCGTCAACTTTGGCCTGATAGGCGCCCGCAATTTCTGAAACAAGGGGCAATCGGCCCTTGCCCGCAAGTAGGCGGACAAAATCGATAAATGCCTCTGGCGCGCCAAGATTCTTAAGCATTTCATGAAACACCTGTTCTTTTTTTTCATTTGGTACAAGTGGTGTTTCAACGAACTGCCGAATGGCCGCATCGGATTGAAAGGCACTTGAGAGTTCGTTTAGCAGGTCTAGAAGCTGGCGCCGACGGCGGCGCCGAACTTCTCGTCATGAATGGCCCGTTCACAAGCTGGTCGGTTGAGCCAAGCATGGAAGCCAGAACGCGATACCTCAAGGGCATTGCACAGCCAGCTGACCGGCCAGATATGCCGGTTC
>DAIDJH010000056.1 GCA_027451425.1 Bdellovibrionales bacterium
CGTAGCTATGAATCTCAGTAGCGCTGCCCTTTGTGCGGAGGACGCACCATTCTGAAGGAACTGCAGAGCAGTGTCGAACTCCCAGTCGCGCAGACCGCCATACCACTATCGACTGTGACTGAGTTGTACGTGCCGGCTGTGACTCCACTTGTGGGTAGATCGGCAGCGGCAAGAGAGCGGAAGGTTGGCGCGCCAGCTGAGCCGTTTGGTGCGGCAAGCACGGTGTTTGCTGTCTGGCTTGCAAGTGTGGCACTGAGTGTTCCACTTGTCGTGACCGGTGAGCCACTCACAGTGAACATAGTCGGTAGTGACATGCCTACACTTGTAACTGTACCGCCAGAGCCAGCGGCAGAGGCCATCACTGACCAAGCACCGGAGTTATACTGATAAACTTTATTTGTATCGGTTGCCATGTAGATGGTGCCAGCTGTGGGACTTGCTGGTTTACTTGCATCAAGACCTGTTTGAATGCCAGGCGTGCCGGCCAAGTTCTGCACACCATTTGTGATGCCATAACCAGAAAGAGTTGTGGGCGTGCTTGCCAGATCGCTGAACAAGGGTTGAGAGAGTTGGGGCACACCGGACGTGTTAATTGAATTCACCCACTCGTGAGCAACGGGAGTCACAGCTTCAACGCCACCAATTGTCGTCGCTGTCGGAGTGGCCAGAGAAATTGTGCCAGAAGTTGTGATCGGGCCACCCGTGAGGCCGGTGCCAGTTGCAACGTTTGTAACAGTACCGCTTGTCACCGCTCCCCATGAAAGATTACCAGACCCGTCGTTTTCTAAGAACGTCGTTGGGCCGCCTTGCGTGGCCGGTAACGTCCATGTGTAGTTTGTTACTGAAGCGGGCGGATTCAGCGTTACAGTGCCCGAAGTCGAACCGTTCAAATATAATCCGCCTAGATTTGTTTTACTCGAAGCATCGCGCTTCATAATAGTATTGGCTGTGTTTGCCGATGTGGCGGCATTGGCTGCGATTTCGGCTGAGTGAATATTCGCGGCTGTCGAACCACCGACAGTCGCAACTGTAGTTGTGGTCGATCCCGCCGAGGTAGTCACGTCGCCCGACAAAGCCGGCATTCGCCCAGCCGCGACCGTGCCAGACGCCAAATTGCTCGCGTTCAAATTGGTCAATTGCGAGCCGTCTACGGCCGGCAATTGTGCGGACCCGTTTAATTTTACTATCTGGTTGGCACCCGTGCCCGAGTTGAGCGTCAGCACTGGTGTGGTTGAACCATTAGCGACACCGATGTCTGTGTTGGCCGAAGAAACGTTTGTAACTGTTCCACCCGATCCTGCGGCGGACGCCATGAGCGACCACGCGCCAGAATTATATTGATAAATTCTGTTTGTATCGGTCGCGAAATAGACAGTGCCCGCTGTGGGAGCGACTGGTTTACTCGCATCAAGGCCTGTCATTGCACCAGGAGTGCCGGCTACGTTTTGCACAGAGTCCGTGATGCCGTATCCCGCGAGTGTCGTGGGATTTGTTCCCACCGTGACACGACCGTAGGTATCAACCGTTACAGAATGATACGTACCGGCCGCCACTCCACTTGTTGGCAAATCCGCCGCCACAAGAGATCGAAACGTTGGCGCGGCCGGCGAGCCCGTCGATGGCCCTGCGTAAACCAAATTGGCATTTTGGCTACCGTTAGAAATGAGCGTTTCAGCGGCCGATCCATCCCAATAGCGAATTTGATTTGTGGTTGTATTCACCCACATCGTACCGGTTGCCGTTAAACCCATCCCCGACAAAGTCGAGATCAAAGTCGTTTCTTGCGCCGCCGTGTACTTGCCAAGACCAACTGTACCAGCAACTGAAAGCGATCCGCTTAAAATTAAATTTTGACTAGAATCAAGTGTCATCGCGAGGCTTGTGCCCGAGTAAAATTTGAGACCGGTCGTTCCGTCAGTGGCCTGGATGCTGCCCAGTTGGGTCGCTCCACTCGAAAAATTCACATTATCCGTACCACCGCTGCCGGCCGTTGCATCAAGCAAAAATGATGGCGCGGTTTTTTGAATTTCAAGATCGGCGGTGGTTGTCGAAGTGCCTATGCCGATGCTACCCGAGGAGCCCGGCACATAAATGTTGCCGCCTGTGGTGATGCTGCCGGTTGTGCTGGTGTTACCGTTCATCTGCATATAGGGACCGTTGCCCACCAATGTATTAAGTGCAGCCTGCGTGACGACTCCGCTGACTTGAATAAAACCGGTCGCGTCTTTGCCGTCGAGATTGAAAGCGTTGATGGCAAAACCAGATGATCCAATTGTTTCCATTTGCGGCAGTGGCGTCCCGTTGACAACAAGTTGCAGCAGGCGCCAGTCGTTTGCGGCCGGAGAATACGTGCCTGAGCACGAATTTGAAATTGTGCCGCCGTCGTTGTTAAAAACTTGCTCGAGCGTATTGGCCGGCCCGGTTGGATTCGTCCCGATATTCACAGAAAACATACCGTACGAGTCTGGCGTGAGACTTTCGGTGTCTTCGTACAAATAACAAGGGCCGCCCGCCGGCGGATAAATGCGAAAGTTAATTGTAACGGGATAGTTGATCGGGTTGCCACTTGTATCGGTCACGCGGCCCTGAAAGGGCAAAAGATTCGGCACGCCGTTCGAACTGGCAAACGCGCTTGCCGATAGTGCCGCTATCAGTATGAGGGCGATAGAATTACGGTTCAAACGTCACCCCCGGCAAGTACGTTGTCACAATCTGGGATGCGCTTTGCATCGTAACGCCGTTAATCGAACCCCCTGCATTTTGTGTCAGACTCGAATCATCCGAAGACGACATGTTCACCAACGTGAGGGTCGGCGAAGTCGGCGGCAACAGGTATCGAACCAGGGCATGTGCCGTGCTCGTTGTCGAAAGTTTCGATTGGGCGCGAGCGTAAACGTTCTGGTATTGTGGCAAACTCAACGAAATTGAGAGCTGGCCCGTTGGGCAACCCCCCGCGATTTGCGTCCATGTACTGTTGTTCAGCGAATATTCAACGATGTACGATTTGGGGTCGCACGTAATTTGCACAGTTGCCGTGTGCGATGCGCTATTGATAATGCCTTGATTATTCGCGCCGTTAAATACAGGGGCAGAAATGGGAGTGAGATCAGAAACCGATGGCGACGGTGACTTCATACACGCACCAATTGCAAAAGCGGCGCAAACCACCACACCGACGCGACTTGCGCGCCAAATCTGATATGATGTAATTCCCCACGTTAACCGCATACGCACTACCTACATGTTAAAGTGGCTCATTTCCGACCCGCAACATAATCCCCCGTTACATATGTTTCGGCGTCCGCGCGACAAATATTGAGTTTGGCCTCGAGTTATGTTTCGAATTGAGACGAAATTATCGTCACCGAAATGTATTCAAGTAAGACAAAAGCCCGGTTCTTCACGGCTGATGGTGGGAGATGCTGGACCGGAGTTTGGATATTTGTGGATCTGGTGCGCCAAAGCCGTTAATTTCCAAACTTCAGCAACCCATTGATTTTCTTAAACTACCGTCTTTAGAAAAGCACGAATTACCGCGCAAAGTTATTGAAAAATACCAAAAAGGTTTTTCGACTCGTGAAATTGCACTGCAGCTCGACTGTTCGAAATCCAAGGTGCTGCGCATTCTTAAACGAAACTCTGTAAACACCCGTCCCAAGGGGGCGATAGCCACTTTTGAGCTTCATCGACGCAAAGGCAAGGCATGTAATAAACCGTTTTACGGTTTCTGTTACATGGACGGAGAATTGACGAAACACCCTGTCGAATTTCCGATACTACAGCTCATTCACAGTAAATGGCAATCCCAACTGTCAGTTTACGAGATCGTCTGCCACTTAAACAAAAAGGGCGTCAAATCGCGCGAACGCAAAAAATGGAGCTGGGCCGTTATTCGCAAAATTGTAAATCGCTTTGAGCAAAAAACCATTATGTTACACGAAGGAGGGAAATATGAACTTAGATAAACTCGTCGAATGGGCCGTCGTTGTGGTACTCGCTTTCGCGGCAACCGGCCATCTTGGAGTGTTGCAACGCTGGATTTGGCGTGAACAAGCCAAAGTCATTTACGCTTCGAGGGCATCGGCTTGGCCCTCGCCGAGATTGTGGCCGGATAAAATGGCGTCCACGCCAAGATCACATGGTCGATCTCTTCAGTCCAATCGCTGATCCTTGCTTGTCGATATTGAACTAGCAAGCAGAAGTGATATACGCATCGTGCTTGTGACGGTCCCGATTTTTTGAAATTCGCTGGGTAAACGTAATCTAGTTTACCGCTTTCATAAGCTCCCTTGGTGTCTTGGGTGCCAGTCGCTACAGACCCATGCCCTGATTCGTCCCTCCGCACGGCCTCGCGCCAATCGCTTCGCGCTTGTCACTCGTCCTGCCGCATTCGCGGTCAGCGAAAACAACAGAGCCGGGGCAACGGTTCTTTCGCTCCCTTTCCGCTTCTTGGGGCTTCTCAGGCCCGCGGTGAAGAAACCCCAGGGCAACGGAACAAACAAGAAACCAAGGGAGAAAAAAGTGAAAACCGAAATTAAAGTACAACTCGAAAAGCTCGCTTACGAACGATCAATCCCGTTCTGCTATAACGATTACATCGAATGCCCAAGCGGCTGCTGCCCGAAATGCGGCTCTGACGATCTCATGCGTCTCATGCGCGGCGTGGGCTGCGAGTATGGCGTCGATTGGATTATCACGCACATTCTTGAAACGGAACTTGAAGCCGTGAACCTCCAAGAGGCTTTTGAGGAGAGCGTTCGCGAATGCTATCCCGAAATGACGAAAGTCGGCTGGATGGAATTCGACACCGTGTCGCTTATGAAAGACCAAGACCCCGTGAGGTGGCGTTGCGCTCTCGCTGGATACGAGTCGCAAGAAGCCGACGAAGGCAACATCGTTTCATTCGACAATGGCGTCACTTACTACTGGAGACACGATCTCGAGAACCTTGTAGCTCCGTGCCTTACCAGAATTTAATGAGCAGTCCCGCAATGCCGGCAGCGGCGATTAATATTGGCTCCGGTATTTTTTTCTTCCAGTAAAGAAGAGCCAAGGCTGCGATTCCGATTATAATGGTTGGCGTATCGGTAAAGGCTTTGTCGCCAAGTATGATCGCCGCACCGGCGATTCCGCCAATCGCGGCGCTTGTAAGGCCTGCGACAAAAGATTTGACGAGCGGTCTCTGCCCGAAACGGTGATAATGAGGGGCGAGCAATAAAACAACAACATAAACAGGCGCGAAGACTCCGAGAGCCGAAACGCTTGCGCCCCAAAAACCTGCGACAAGATATCCAATAAAAACAACGCTAATAACAACGGGTCCCGGCGTAATCATCGCAACAGCAATGGCATCGAGAAATTGTTTTTCAGTCAGCCAGTGGTAGTCATGAACGACTCCGCCATTCAGAAAAGGTACAATCGCTAGACCGCTGCCAAAAACAAAAGTGCCGGCCTTGGCAAAAAATAAAAACATCTTAAGCAGTTTTGAATCGGCGTACTCGGTTCGTAAGCGAAAGAGAATGGCTAACGGCGCAAATGATCGGATCGCGGCTTTTTGACTCCATTCCCGAGACATTTGAATCAGCATTACGAGAAGTCCCGATAAAACAAATAGCCAAATAATTTCGGTTTTCGTCCATGCGGTAATAATCATGTTGATGGCGAAAATGGCCCAAAGAAGAATGTCGCGGCCAACAACTCGTTTCATTAGTTTATGGATACTTTGCACGATGATTGCGATCACAGCCGCTCCAATGCCGTAAAACAGGGCTTGTATGGCTATGCCTCCGCCAAACAAAAAATAAGCTTTCGCAATTAGCAGAACAATTAAAAACGACGGGAGAATGAATGCGAAGCCGACGAGAGTCGCGCCAAATACGTCGTATTTTATCCAGCCAAGATAAATAGCAAGTTGCGCGGCAAGCGGTCCTGGGGCCAATTGCGAAAACGCAAGACCCTCTAAGTATTCGTCGTGCGAGAACCAACCGCGTCTATCAACCAAATCGCTTTCCATGCGTCCGGCGAGCGCAATCGGTCCGCCAAACCCCATTGCGCCAAGTTTCAAAAAATATAGGCACAACTCGACGAGGCTCATCATTATTTGTTTTGGGTACGGAGGGCGGCTTTCAATGCCTTTGCCAAATCAAGCGCGCGGCCAACACCCCAATAATGAAGAAATAGTATGCGCGGCTTTTCGCCCAACATGTGCTGATGAATCGCCGCGATATTGATGTCGTATTTACGAAGCGTTTTTAGTACGTTTTGCACTTCATTTTCTCTCATTGCGAAATCGCCCTCAACCAAGGCGTTCTCGTTTGAGCCAATGAACGCAGCCCAGGTATTTACTCCCATAAATTTGCCAAATTTATGCCCGTGCATAAATGTTGTGCGACCAATCACGATTTTGTAGACCCCGTTTACAAGATGACCGGGAGTTCCAAAAATCTTATCTATGGCTTTTGTGTCGATCTGATTTTTAGCCTGATCAATCTGCAAGTTTTTTGGCGGCGGAAGTGCCGCTGTGGCCTTAAGAGCGGCAAAGACTTTACCGACATTTTGTGCCACTTCGGGCTCTGGGCCCATGCCCTCTATATGCATGTACATGATTTTAGGAGTTTCGAAAATATAGTGATTGTGGAGCGCCGTAACTTTAAGGCCATTATCTAACGCCGCACTCATAACAGAATTAATTTGATTCTCAGTCAGGACTAGATCGCCCATCACCTCAACGTGGCTACCAACGGATGTGAAGGCCGCCCATGCGGTTAGCCCCATCGCTGGCGTTATGCGAATTCCTTGAGCCATGACGTGTAAGTCGGTTCGCGGGTACTTTACTTTAAACACTGTGTGGCCAGCGTTCATTTGGCCTTTGAGCTTGGTTAATCTTTCAATTTCCGTCGGATTCAAATGCGCGAAGGCGACATTTGCGATAAAGCTCACTAAAAAAATAGCTAGGGTTTGTACGAAAATCTTCATTGTTTTCTCCTCTTAAAATATTCATATAAGTCGTCAAACATCACCGACGAGCGCGACAAACGCGTCTCGTCTTCGCGATGGGCGAGTGCAATCCCATTAATCAAGCGTTCGATTCCAGCCGTATCTTCTCTGGCAAATTTCTCATCCCGAAGATCAATATCGTGTACGATTTGAGAGATCTGAAGGAGGGCCTGGTCGTGGATATTGGTTCTTTTGATAATCACTTCGAAACTGCAAGAATCCCCCTCGTGTGTAAATTCCGCGTCAAACATATCGAAACGAATTTCATCCTTGAGGGGCTTATAGTTTTTGGCGTCCACGAATTTAAAAGACGCTTTTGCGTCAATGAATCGGCGAATCAACCACGCACAGGCCATTCGATCCACATGGATACCTCGACGAGTGACCCAAGTCCGTCCTTGCAAATCATTCGGAGCGAATATTTTCGATCCAATTTTCGCGCCTCCCGGTTCGTTGAGCTGAAGCTTCGCCTCAAGGCTGCCCAAAAGTCCGCTCGCGACTTCTCTTCCACTTGCGGCAAAAAAATCGAGCGATTGAATTTGCTCTAAGCGACGCTTAAAGCGAGCGATTTCAATTTCGATCTCGCGCCGAGCTTCTGGTTTTAGCGCCGTACGTCTGCGAAAAGTATTTAGCTTCTTTTTTATTTCTTCTGACAGCTCAAGGTAACCCTTATCTCTGAGTGAATTGAATAACAACACGACTTCTTGGTTCGATAATCCATCGATGAAATTGGCCTCGCAAATTGTAGCCTCACCCTTGCCATCGATGATTTCACGCATGATCCATTGAAACGATTCGTAAGCCTCATTTGTCTTCGGCAGTACATAAACCGAATTTTTGATGGGAACGGCGCCTATGCCCTGGAGTTTTCTCCAGATCTTCACCCGAAAATAACTTGGCTTTGGCGGGATCTGATGGATAAGTAAAATCCACTGCTGTGAATTCACGGGCGACCTTCTCATTTCCAATTGCAACTATTGTTCTAACAATATATAACAATTGAATCATAGTCAAATGGAGACAGTCGTGAAGTTTTATGCCGCCTTTCTTATTTCGATAATCATTTCGTCACTGGCGCTCGGACGTACAGCACCCAACGACAAATTATTTGTTCATGTCGGCGATTACCCGCTCGGCAAGGCGACTACGCGAATGGACTATTTGAGTTTGGATCAGCGAACCGGACTTCTGTATTTATCAAAAATGGGGGCGGGTAAACTTCTCGTTTATGACACGAAAACCGACAAGCTCACGAAATCGCTTGCGGGATTCGCCAGGGTTACGGGAGTTTTGGCGGTGCCCGAGATAAATAAAGTCTACGCAAGCGTTCCCGGCGATAAGGGCCGTGTCGCAATCGTTGACATGCGAACTAATAAAGAAGTCGGAAGAGTTTCCGCCGGAGTGTTTCCCGATGGGATCGCCTATGACCCCATCGACCATAAGATATTTGTATCGGATGAAATTGGCCGCGCAATTACGGTTATTAGTGCCGACACAAATCGTGTAGTGACGCGGATTCGCCTTGGCGGTGAAGTCGGAAATGTCCGCTACGATGCAGTCACTAATAGGGTGTACGCGCCGGTCCAATCGAAAAATCTTTTGGCGGTGGTTGACCCCGTTCACGATAGCGTTCTGGCTCGTTTTGCTTTGCCAGGCGGAGATCATCCCCACGGCCTATTGATTTCTCCTAACGGAAAAATTGGCTATATCGCATGTGACCAA
>DAIDJH010000057.1 GCA_027451425.1 Bdellovibrionales bacterium
AAGTGAAGATCATCGTCAAGGGCCGCGCACCAGGCGAAGCGAGCATTCAAATTGGCGATCACAATTACAATATTTTCGTGACTAATAAAAATAATAAAAGTTTACTCGGTCAGTTCCAAAAATTATTGCAAACGCGGCTTGGCCTCAAAGTTGAAATGCTCGACGGTCAAGTCGCCGTAACCGGTCAGCTTCACCGGCTACAAGATTGGGTGGACCTTAGTGAAGTCGCCGCGCAATTTAACACCGAGTACAGTTTTCGTGCCCGCCTCGATGAGGATATAAAAAATCAAGCCCTCCGCTATTTTCGCGATCGTCTGTTATCGAGAAACTTGCCAATGCCGAATCTCGTTTGGTCGCCGTCCGCCCATGCGATTATTTCCGAACAAGACGAAAATCTGAAAAATCTTTGGGATGAATCCCTCGCTCCTTTCGGCATCGCTCGCGTTTATGAAAAATCGGCGATGTCGCTCAAGCCGCTGGTGCGCGTAAAAATCACGCTTGCCGAAATCGACAAAAGCGCCCGTCGACAGCTCGGCGTTGATTGGCCCGACTCGGTGACTTCACAACTGCTCCCTGAGATGCAAACGCCGTCACTGGATGTGACTTTGCACGCCCTTGAGACTGAAGGTTTGGGGCAAATTCTCGCTGCGCCGAACCTGCTCGCGCGCAGCGGTTCAGAGGCGAGCTTTTTGGCCGGCGGAGAGGTCCCCGTTCTTGCCGCAACGGAGTTCTATCAACAAGTGACGTACAAAACCTACGGGATCACACTAAAGATCAAACCCGTCGCCGACTACTCGGGACGCTTGAGCATCGATCTTACAAGTGAAGTCTCGGCCATTGACCACGCCAACTCGGTTATTATCGATTCTACTTCAAGCAATTCGGGCCCCGGCAATTCCGCGCGCGGCACGTCGGCTAACAGTTTACCTGCCTTTAAAACGGATCGCCTCACCACTCATTTTGATTTACCCGAACCTCGCACGATTGTACTGAGCGGCCTCATTCACAACAATTGGCAAGACAACACGCGAGATCTGCCCTTTCTGTCCCGACTGCCGATTCTCGGGCGGTTGTTCAATTCCGAAGATTTTCGCGATCATCGTTCCGAGCTCATCATCTTCGTCACGCCTTCGATCGTGAACGTACGCGATGAAAACTCAAACATTAAAATCCCCACCATCAAGGAGTATGAGAATGGCAATTCCTGATGCTGGCCAGCTCTATGCGGAATTGATGAGCGAACTCCAGAGCGCTAACGCGATTGACGTCACGACCCGACCTTCAACGCGCGAGTTAAGCGATCTGCGCGAACGAACCACTGAACTTCTCGCGCAGAAATTTGCATCGAGTTCGGCCGCGCATCGAACGCGGGTCGAACAAGAAATGTTTGCCTCAGGCCCTCTTGAGCCGCTTATGACCGACCCGCTCATTACTGAGATTCTTATCAACGGTCACGACTCGGTTTGGTACGAAAAATTCGGGCAACTCCACTGCCATGACGATCGTTTTTTTTCGCCGGCAAGTCTCAATAATTTTTTGCACAAGGTGATGAACGACGCTCGCGTGCAGGCCAATCTTGAACGCCCGTTCGCCGATGGATATTGGCAAGGCTTTCGCCTGCATATTATTTTACCGCCACTCACCCAAAATGCCGTTCACCTTTCACTCCGGCGTCACCCAGAAAATCCGTGGACGTTCAAATCGTTCGCCGAAATCGACTGGGCGCCGCCGCACGCCATTGATTTTTTGCAAAAGCTCGTGAAAGAGCATCAATCATTTTTAATAATCGGCGGGACTGGCAGCGGTAAGACATCCGTCTTGAACGCTTGCCTTCAAGAAATGATATCGAATGAGCGAATTGTGACTATCGAAGATACAAATGAAATCCGTTTGCCCAACGCGGCGTCGGTGAAACTCATTTCGCGGCAGGACCCTTCAAAAATTTTGCCCGACGTCGATCAATGTGAGCTGCTACGACAAGCGCTCCGCATGCGGCCCGATCGCATCGTCGTCGGTGAAGTCCGCGGCCACGAAGCAAAAGATTTGCTTATGGCTTTATCGACGGGTCATCGCGGCGGCCTTGGGACACTCCATGCGGAAAATCCAAGACAAGCCTTACTTCGGCTTGAAATGCTCGTGCAAATGGGCGCCCCGCAATGGTCGCTGCGAGCAATCCGGCATCTCATTTTCTTTGGCATTCAGTACATGGTTACCGTCGGCAAAGTTGGCGGTCAGAGAAAACTTCGAAGCATCTCGCGCATAACTTCCCTTGAAGAAAATGGATTTTGTCTGGAGCCCGTATATGAGAACACCTAGCTCCATAGACAGACGCGCATACTTGGAAATGTTGGCAAAAGGATTTCGCGAAGCAGGCGTACTCCTCGCCGTGTTTGGACCGATCGCTTGCGAATACGAAGGCCACGAACTGGGTGGAGTTCTGCATTCACATGTGATCGGCTTTATATTGTTAGGATTGGCGCTGTTTGGGATCGGAGCCATCCTTGAGGCTGGCAAATGGTCCCAATGGATCGCCTCAGAAGAATCCCCGCAAAAACCAAAATAGTAAACCTTCAGTCTAATTCAAGCAGTTCGCGCGCAATGTGACTCTACGCTCGAACATCCAAATTTTGTCCGGACACCAACTGATCGCCCGTCTCCGTCGATTTGGCTTGCGTGGTTTCGCCGATTTGCACTGGCATATCGATGCGCGTTTGCCGCATTTCGGGTGGAGTCACTTCAGGCCCCTCGCCATTTCGAATTTGACTTTCGAGTTGTCGCGCGCCTGCAGCGGTTAGCCCACCCTGAAGTTCGCGTGACGATCGCGCGGGCTGCGCGTTTTCATCGCGCCCCTCACGCACGAAAAATTGATCTGCCATCCGTGAAACCATGGCGGCCTTTGCGCTTTCATGCCGAACGCGCATCTCTTCATCGAATCTCTCGACGGCGCGCTTGGCTGTATCTAATTCCCGCCGCCGTCCTGGCATCGGTCCAACTTCACGTCCGAAACCTGGCGAACCAGGCCGCGCGAATCCGCTATGTCGCATATCCACCGTCGTGATTCGTTTGTCGGCGGGCAACACTCGACTGATTTTTTCCACTTCAGCACCTCCATGTGCCAACAGGAACAATCCTGTCTCAATTCAAGACATCGGTGTCGCACAAAATACAATCGACGGACTTCCGCCTAGATTTGTCTAATTTTGAGAAAACCTGGATTTTGGCCCAGCGTCTTACCGTTTGAGTAATTGGATGCCGAGCTCAATGAGCTGTTCACGTGTTACAGGGCTTGGCGCCTCAGCCATAAGATCCGTGGCTTTCGCCGTTTTGGGGAAGGCGATCACTTCACGAATCGCATCTGTCCCGCAAAGAATCATCACAAGCCGATCGAGCCCCCAGGCGATTCCACCGTGGGGTGGAGTCCCGTACGTCAACGCTTCGATGAAAAACCCGAACTTCAGTTTGATCTCATCTTCAGAAAGGCCGAGTGCATCAAACATCGCCTTTTGCGTATCGCCGCGATGGATACGAATACTGCCGCCGGCGATTTCATGACCGTTGCACACAAGGTCGTAGGCCTTCGCTTTCATCCGCGCAAATTCCGCTTCGTTTCGATTAATCAAAGCCGCCAGATTTTCATCCTTTGGCGCGGTGAACGGATGATGACACGCGACCCAACGTTTCTCTTCCGGCGCATACTCAAGAAGAGGAAAATCCACCACCCACAAGAAACGATCGCGAGACATATCGATCACGCCAAGTTCACTTGCCAAATGGAGTCGTAGAGTCGACAGAGCCGCACACGTTACATTGAAATCATCGGCCACAATAAACACCGTGCCCGAGCCAGTGCCGCCGCACGCTCCGTAAATATCGCGAAGTTCGGTTTCGTTAAAAAATTTCGCGACCGGGCTGGTGATTTGATTTTTCTCATCGATCTTGATGTAGACCAAACCCTTTGCGCCCATTTGCTTGGCTTTGTCGGTTAGTTTATCGAATTGACCACGTGAAAAACTCCCGGTGCCCGGCGCGAATAAGCCTTTGATCGCCCCGCCACGTCCCGCCACATCTGAAAATACTTTGAACGACGACAACCGCAATTTTTCGGTGAGGTCTTTCAACTCCCACACGATACGCAGATCGGGCTTGTCGCAACCGAACCGATTCATGGCTTCGGTGTATGTCATGATGGGAACTTCTCCGATATCAACGCCTTTCATTTTCTTCCAAACATGGCGCATGAGTTCTTCAGCCACCTTCATGACATCTTCTCGGTCGACAAAACTCATCTCAACGTCGATCTGACTGAATTCAGGTTGGCGATCGGCGCGCAAATCTTCGTCGCGAAAACACCGCGCTATCTGAAAATATTTATCCATACCCGATATCATTAAAAGTTGTTTTAGTGTCTGCGGACTTTGCGGGAGGGCGTAGAACGTTCCCGGATTCACACGCGATGGAACTAAATAATCGCGCGCCCCTTCAGGAGTGCTTTTGTACAAAATCGGCGTTTCAATCTCGACAAAACCCTTGGCATGAAGGCCTTCGCGCACCGCCATCATGACTTCGTGTCGCTTCATGAGATGCGACTGTAGGCGCGCGGAGCGCAGGTCGAGATAACGATATTTCAGGCGCAATGTTTCGGAGACCTTTTCGTCAGCCGGATCAAATGGCAACGTGCGAGCTTCGGAGAGAATTTCAACGCGCATGACTTCAACTTCGACATCGCCGGTTTTGAGATTTTTATTGCGCATACCTTCTGGGCGCATTCGCACTCGCCCCTGTACAGCAATGACAAACTCCCCGCGGATGTCTTTGGCCGCTTGGCAACCGGTCTGGTTGGGGTTGACGACAATTTGCACGAGGCCGGATCGATCGCGCAAATCTATGAAAACAAGACCGCCGTGGTCGCGTCGCGTGCTGACCCATCCCATAAGTACAACATCTTGATTTTGCAGGGCGGGGGTCACATCGCCACAGTAGTGCGAGCGCTTCAATTCTGAAATAAATTTCATAGGTTCACCTTTTCGCATATTGTCGCAAGCTCTTGTGAATTTCGCATGTTGCCGCGCCGAGATCAAGCGTGGACACCCGGGACCAATGCGTTTACTCTCGAAGTATGCCAAAAATCAACATACAAAAACAAACACCCCTGACCGCGAATGAGGCTTTTAATAAGGTGCGCTCTCTACTTGAAAGCGATCCTGACCTGAAAAAGTTGGATTCCGGCTACAAGACGAATTTCGACCCGACGAAGCTGACCGGCGAGGCCACGGGCAAGATGCTCAAGGCCCAGATGACCGTGAAGGGCTCGGGTTCTGGCTCACAAGTTGAGATCGTCATCGATTTGCCTTTAGCACTCGCCCTGGTCAAAGGAATGGTTGAGAAGACACTCGATAAAAAGCTGTCTGCCCTTGTGTGAGGAGCGTGCTTGGCAAAAGCGACGTCAAAAGTAAAAGCGCAAAACAAGTCCCAAGCTACCGGCAAGGTTCAAAGTAAAAGCCGAAAAAAAGCGGACGTCATCACGCCGGAAGTGATCGAACCAGACCAAGTTTTGCCAGTCGAGGACGAACTCATCAAGGATGACGCTCTTATCCCCAAAGAGGAGACCGGGCTGGTCAGCACCGACCCTGTCTCAAGATATCTGGCTGAAATCAGAAAGTACCCCCTACTCACCCGCGAAGAAGAACACGATCTTGCAGTACAGTATCGCGAAACCGGCGACCGCGAGGCCGCGCAAAAGCTCGTGACTTCGAACCTGCGCTTTGTCGTCAAAATCGCTATGGAGTATTCGAAGTTCGGCGCCCGGCTCATCGACCTCATCCAAGAAGGCAACGTCGGTCTCATGCAGGCCGTGAAAGAATACAACCCTTACAAAGGCGTGCGGCTCATCACGTACGCTGTTTGGTGGATTCGCGGGCATATTCAAGAGTTTCTCATGCGCCACTACTCGATGGTTCGGATCGGCACGACTCATAATCAACGAAAATTATTTTATGAATTACAGCGAAGCCGCGACCAACTCGAACGCATGGGGATGGATGCCGGCCTCATGCAAATTAGCGGTCGTCTCGGCATCTCCGAAGACGAGGTGAAAGAAATGAGCGGCCGCGTACTCCAACGCGATGTCAGTCTGGATAAGCCCGTCAGCGACGAATCTCGGACCACGCTCGGCGATCTCACGGCCCGCGAAGAATCGGCTCCAGTCGATGAACTCATCAGCCGTCAAGAGCAACTCGCTCTTCTTGAAGAGCAAATCGAAAAAATCCGGCCGAACCTCAATCCGCGTGAAATTTTTATTCTGGAGAATCGCTTGCTCGCCGACGAACCCCTCACGCTACAACAAATTGGCGACAAGTACGGCATCACACGCGAAGCCGCCCGCCAACTCGAAGCCCGCCTTATCCAAAAAATTCGCGGCGGCATGGCCGGCGGCGATTAGCTCGAAGTTTTAATGCCGTTGCGGAACCTAAACCGCCTCAAGTTCTTGATCTTGAAAGTGTTGAGTGAGCTTTGCGCGCAGCCGCGAAATGGCCTGAGCGTGAAGTTGCGAAACGCGACTCTCAGTCACGCGCAGGATCTTGCCGATTTCCTTGAGATTCATGTCTTCATAGTAGTACAACGACAAAACGAGACGCTGCCGCTCGGGCAAGTCTTCGATGGCTTTTGTCACGATTTTCTTAATGGACTTCAGTTTTAACTGATTGAGCGGATTGTTGAGCTTGCAACCCTCGAGCAGATTGAGAATCGACATTTTGTCGACGTTTGAAAACGTGCTGGCTTCGTCGATCGAAAGCACGCTCACCGGCCGCACTTGATTCACCAGATCGTAAAATTCTTCAATCGAAATATTGAGCTTTTCAGCGACCTCTTCGTCAGTCGCCGAACGCCCGATTTGCGCCTCGAGTTCCACCACCGCCCGGTCGAGCATTTTCGCTTTGTCGCGCACCGAGCGAGGAACCCAGTCTTGCGCGCGCAATTCATCAAGTATCGCGCCACGAATGCGAAACTCCGCATAAGTTTTGAACTTGTTGTCGCGTTTCGGATCATATTTTTCAATCGCGTCCATAAGACCGATGACACCGCTTGAAATTAAATCATCGAGCTCAATATGCGCGGGGAGGCGAACCGCAATTTTTTGCGCGATAAACTTGATCAGCGGAGCATACTCCATGATCAAGGTGTCTTTTTGCTTTGTCGTTACCTTGCCAGGTTCTTCTTTGTACTTCTGCAAAAGTGCACTGGCATTGGAATTTTTAGCCATCCCGATTCCCCTCGCGTCCTACAAAAAGTTTAACAAACCGCAACCGACACCCATAGTCCTGTTTGGCCCTAAGCCACGCCGACGCTTAAGCCACGCCGATGATTTGTTCCCAAAAAAACTGCATTCCGCCTTTTATGGCCGCAAGCCCATTCGAGTGACTAATTTTTTCGCACAGCATTTGAATGGCATAACTGGACGGAGCGCGAGGTTGACTGCGTACAACAAGTTGCTGTGCTTTTGTCGCCAGCCTTAAGTTGGAGTCGTTTGGAATAAAACCTTTGTAATCAAGACTCACGCAAAGAAATCGGTTCGCTACATCGCTAAGACGCCGGTAAATGGCGAGAGCTTCACTTTCGTCTTGAACCATGTTGGCAACTATCGAAAATTTTTGTTCGTTGAGCTTTTTATTGAGCACCTTGATCAACGCGTAAGCATCTGTGAGGCTCGCCGGCTCGGCCGTCACAACCACGAGAGTTTCTTGCGCAGCTGAATTTAAATATAAAACGTTATCGTCAATACCCGAGGCGGTGTCGATCAACATATAATCGTAGCGGTCATTGAGTTCACTTACCTGATCGAGCAACATTTTTTTCTGGTGAATCGAAAGATTTTGCAGACCATACACGCCGCTCCCGCCGGGTATCAAAAATACGTTGGGCGCCACCTCGACGATTATATCCGGAAGTTCGCACTCGCCCGCCAAAACGGCCTCGAGTGTTCTCGTCACGCGAAGGCCGAACATGACATCGACATTAGCCATCCCCAAATCGCCATCGAGAACTAAAACTCGGTTGCCTTGAGCGGCAAGCGCCAATGCAAGATTCGAAATCAAAGTTGTTTTACCAACTCCACCTTTGCCGGATGTCACACTGATGGTTTTCGTTTTGGAACGAACGGAATAACTTGCTCCCGCTGCGGTTGCACTCATGACTAAACCCTTTCTTTTCTAAATTGACTTAAGTTAAATAACAAATCGATGACCCGCTCCTTCGATGCGAATTCGAAATCTTCGGGGATATTGTTACCAATACCAAACGAATGAAGCGGTACCTTGAAGTGCTTTTGAAAATTGTAAACAAGACCGAACTGCACGGCTTCGTCGAGTCGAGTGAAAATGACATCTTGAAAGCCGACAAATTTGAACCGCTCCGCTATTTCGAATGCGTCGATGTCGCGAGCCATGATCGATTGCACATAGTGGGTCTGAAAATCGTTGGGGTTTTTCATCAGCCCTGGCGGCAAAATCCGTCTGAGGACCTCAAGATCGTTGCCAGCCTTTAAGTTGAGCCCGGGCGTATCGAAAAGCACATGGTCGATTTGCGCAAGTTGTGGCGCAAGCGAGTTCCAATCATTTAAATTTGTCACCACCGCATACGGAGCATTGAGAATTTGCGCGTAAATTTTAAATTGATCGGTCGCCCCCACCT
>DAIDJH010000058.1 GCA_027451425.1 Bdellovibrionales bacterium
CGTTGCGCAGATTTGCGGAGTGACGGTTCTAGTGCGGCTCAACGGGAGAGTGAGTGATGAGCGCGTATTTTGCGATTGTGTACGAAAAAATTTGTACCATTACGGGTGATTTTTTAAGGGCGTGGGATCAATTCTTTTTTGCACCCATTGATATGTACAACATTTCGCTGTTTCGCTGCCTTTTCGGCATCGCCATTTTTTTTATGTATCTCGAGCGCGATTATGCCGCCGGCATATTTTTTATGAATCACGGCATCGTACCGGTGAGTCAGGCGTTGGCAATTATACCCAGAGGATACAAACCGCTCATCCCATTATTTTTTCAAACAGACCGAGGCATTCAATTGCAGCTCATCGCGCAACAAGTTTTGATCGCGCTATTCACAGTGGGAGCGTTTGGGCGCTCGCTCACCTGGTTGCTATTTTTGGTAAGCCTTGGTCTTAGCCAGCGTAATTTTTCGATTGTGTACGGTGCTGATTTATTCGCCAACTGTTGGCTTTTTTATTTGAGTTTTGTCGATCACAATCAGAATTTTTCTATATGGAATTTATTGAAAGGCACGAGTGCGAAAGCTGAGCGCGTGCTAACGACGGGTGGAGATCGTGCTATTTTCGCCAGCGATACATTGTCGTCTTTTGGTGTGCGGCTTTTGCAAATTCAACTTTGCATCTCCTACGCCTTCACTGGATTTGAGAAACTCAAGGGCATTCGATGGTGGGAGGGGACGGCGGTTTGGTACGTGATTGGTATGGAAGATCTCATCCCGCATGATCTCGCCTTTATGAAACATTACCCGGTCGCGATCGCGGTGCTTTCAATGGCCACGGTGATATTTGAAGTGTATTTTATTTTCGCTGTATGGAGTAAAAAGTTACGATATCCGTGGCTATTCGTCGGATTTTTATTTCATCTCGGCACGGCCATTTTCATGGGTCTATGGTATTTTTTCTTTGTGATGACGGCCCCTTATCTTTTATTTCTGCCGAGTTTGCGCGGCATCAGTTTACGCGACAGCGTGAGGTTTCGGAGTGAATTATCTTAAATATGTACCCAAAAATATGATGAGCCGAATGGTCGGTCGCGCCACTCAACTCAAGCGGCCCGCGCGTTTGGCCCGATGGGCGCGCGATGCATTTGCGGCGTACTATGAAATCAATTTAACTGAAGCTGAGTTTTCAATCGAAAATTATCGCAACATCGGTGAGCTGTTCACACGACGATTGAAGCCCGAGGTGCGGCCGATCGGTGAAGGTGTTGTTCATCCATGTGATGGCAATTTGACAACGATTGAAACGATCGAAAGTGAATTGCTATTGCAGGCAAAGGGCATTCATTATTCACTCGATGTTTTGGTCAATGAACCTGGCGTTTCAAATGATTTGCTGGGTGGAAGGGCGCTCACATATTATTTATGTCCCACCGACTATCATCGTGTTCATGCGCCGGTGAGTGCGGACGTGACCAAAGTCGTTCACGTCCCCGGGACGTTGTGGCCGGTGAGCGGCAAAAGCATGGTCACCGTACCGCAACTATTTGCGATAAACGAACGGCTGGTGATGAGTCTAGTTACTCCGCTTGGAAGAATATTTCTCGTCATGGTTGGCGCAACCAACGTCGGTCGTATGTCGGTGAGTTTTGATCGTGCGATCACGACGAACATTGTTGATCGGCAAATGGTTCAGCAGTTTGCATATGATCCGCCAGTGCATGTTGTAAAAGGTGACGAACTTGGCATTTTTCATATGGGGAGCACGGTCATTGTGCTCTATCCGCCAAAATTTCTAAATGTGCTACCACACAAAGGCCCGGTAAAGATGGGTCAATCCATCTAAAGTTCTGATTTCAAAACGACGATGACTTTCATGGAGTATGCGTAAGCTGCGCATGCGACACGGAGGTCGATATGAAGAAGCTTCTTTTTGCCGCGTCTTTTATTTTTTTGCTCACGGGGTGTGGATCAAGTTTGCAAACCCTGGCGCAAAATATTCTTTACCCCTACCAGCAGGTCAATAAGCAGTATGCGGTGCCGAAGACCCCTCCGGCGGGATTTGGTGAGGCAACCTTCGATTTCACCGGCAAAAATGGACACCCCGTTCACATTGTCGCGTGGACGTATCAACAACCGAAAGGGGCAAGTCGCACCGTGGTTTATTGCCATGGCAATGGCGAAAATCTGCAAGCTTTGTCGGTTTCAAATTTTCTTGCGGTCATGCAACAGTTCGGTGCGAATTTTATTGTGATCGACTATCCGTCATACGGTTTAAGCACCGGCACGCCCAATCAATACAATTTAGTTACGGCAGCGACAAAAGCCATTGAATGGGCAAAAAGTACGTATCCGAACAATCAAATTATCGTTTGGGGCCGTTCGCTTGGCACCGGTGTCGCGACGCTGGCGACAGCGCAAGATCAAAAGTTCGTTTCAAAACTTGCGCTCACCAGCGCATGGACCAGTTTCATGGCTGTCGCTGAAAGTGTTACGAGTTTGGCGAGCGACATCCCGCAAAGTTGGATCAATGCCAACGATTACGATTCGGCAACAGTTGCGCCGACGATTCATATTCCTGTGATGATGCAACACGGGACGATCGATAAGACAATACCAATTCAATTTGGTTTGACATTGAAGGCTGACTTCACAGCGTCACCGTCGGTCACGTTCAATGAAATTCCCGGCAAGGGCCACAACGACATTTTTACCGCACTAGCCGTGTGGCAGCAGCTCGATCAATTCATCAACGGCAATTAGCGGGCAGCGTCGAGAGCCACACCCTAACCGCGCCTAATTCGCATTCATGCAGCCAAAAATGTCCGTGCTGGTGGCGACCCATTTTGTAAACAGGCCCGGCAAATGAGATTCATTGTTGTCATATTCATCGGAGAGCCGTTGAGTGCGTTTGTCGTAAGAAACAACTTCGCGTGTGCAATTGTGCAGGCCAAAATCCCCGCACTGATCGGTAAACGTCCCAACATATCGGTTGGCCGAGATCGATAAAGTCGTGTTCATCACTTTGTTGTTTTCGTAGGCTTTGCTGTCCCAACCTTCGCCGGGAGGTCCGGCATAGAGAAAATAATTTTGGCCGTTAACATTATCGATACCACTGTACACGCAGAGGTCGGGCTGACCATGCGGCTCATTCATTTGAATCACTGTCGTGCATTCCGCAACGAGTTGACTCTGGCCCTGGGCATAAGGCTGTGAGTTCAAAACTGAAGCGCTGCTGGGGCAATTGGCATTCGCCCGCCAAGCGACGATCACACTTAAACTTAAAATAGTTAATGCTATGGATTTCATAGTGACTTCCTGCCTTCAAGAAATTGTTCGTTTTCTTCGCGTTGAACTTGAATGTACCGTTGAACAATCTGCTCGTCCCGAGCTTCAATGGTTGGGTTATATGATAAGGGTTCACTGTTCAGGTAGAGGCGTATCACCTCCGTTGAAACGGAGTCGAACGCGCCACTTAGTCCAGTGGCGGCGTCGGTCTGTTTGTAGAGCGCGCGAGCCATAGCGACATTTTGCGTTCGAAACGCTGCCATTGAGGTGTTACCAACTAAACTTGAGATATAGTCGTTGTTGGGGTCAGTTGGCGAAAGCTTACCTTGGGCTGTCACGAGTCCTTTCGAGATGCCGTTCAAACTTTTGGTGACAGCAATTATATTATTAACTTGAAAGAATTGAGTCGTGCAAATCGTATGCAGGTCTGATGTGGGCACGTAATTTTTCAGCATCGAGACTTTAGTCATCGCGATATTGAGTTGTACGCATATTTTTGCCATGTAGGCTGGGTAAAGAAAATGAGAGTCTGCGGACACAACATCGTGATTTGATCCGCTAGAAATATACTTTGCAAAAAACGGCTGCGCATCCATCTGCGTGGTGCCGTCGTAGGGCAGTAGAATTTTGGCCGTTAATCGCTCCAAATCGGCGTCTGTGCCATCGAGTTGTTGCAAGATTTGAACGTTTCGGAGTGCTTCGTGGATGAGAAGCCCCGCTTGCGAGAGAAGACCCAGGCTATTCCATTCGGGCAGTGAGACATATAAAAACCCGTTATCGAATAAAATCGCCGTGTGAAGATTCGACATCTGACATTTGGACCCCGGTGGTAAATAAACACCGCGAAGAGGTTTGATTCGAAGGGGCGTAATCAGAAATTGAACGCTCTTGAGTCCCTCTTCGACAAGAGCCATCGAGTATTTTGAGTTCGCGCGTTTCTCCCATGCTTGAATTCGTGAAAGTGCGTATTGGTACGCACGATTGTTGTGGAGGTTTATAAGATCTGCATCAGTGGCTTCAGCGACTTTCGTATCGTGAAGCCGCGTACCCGTGTACGGATTGTCAATAAGGTCAGCGAGGTTGGATAGTGCTAAATCAAGCAACATCGGATTGCCGTTGTTAACGTTGGGGTTCACGCAAACCGACCCGCCGCCCGTGGCCACGCCACCTGCAAAAGTTACGGAAGCAAAGCCAAATATGGTCAGTGCTATGGCCATCAGATCGAGTAAAGTGGAGCGGCTTATTCTCATAATACTTCCTTTCAAAAAATAGCAATTTCAGCGCAACTGTATAGCATTCGCCGGCCGCGCCGCCATAGTTTTTTAGTCTAAAGTTTTAGAAAAAAGTGACCGATAGTCATATGTGGATAAGAACATAAATTTATTCGACTTTTCAGATTATCGCGATTATTTGGGCGCGTGGTTGAAGTCTGCGAAGTCGAGCAAAACTTTCAATTTATCACGGTTGGCCGAAATTGCGGGAGTTCATCCTACATTTTTATCGCACATATTAAAGGGCACGAAGCATTTGAGTTTGGAGCAAGCGGCGCTCATCAGCGATCACCTTGAGCACACGAAACTCGAACAGGATTATTTCATGACGTTGATCAATCTCGATCGTGCTGGCTCAAAGCGTCTTCGCGATTATTGGCTGGAGAAAAAGTCGATCCTCGAAGCTGAGAAAAATAAATTAGGCCGACGTTTCGATCGCCATCGTGAACTCTCGACGGATCAGCGCGCCGAATTTTATTCGAGCTGGATTTATGCTGCCGTGTGGGCTGCGACATCCATCAACGACAGGCAAACGCTCACGCAACTTGCGATTCGCTTCAACATTTCACGCGACCGCGCCGAAGAAATTTTAGGTTTTTTGGTGGGCACGGGTTTATGCACCGAAAAACACGGTTACTATGCGATGGGAGATGCGCACATCCATGTACCGAACGAATCGCCGTTTGTTGTTAAACATCACTTGAATTGGCGAATGAAAGCTGTGCAAAAAATGGACACACGTGAGCCGAATGAATTATTTTTTACTTCGCCGATGTCCATATCAGTAGATGATTTTGCAAAAATTCGCGAACTGCTCAATAAACTTATTAAAGAGGCCGTCGACATCGCAAAAAAATCGAAGTCACAAGAAGTCGCTTGTCTCAATATCGATTTTTTTAAGAGCTAGTGGCGTGCAGTGCCCGATGCAGTTGTCGTGAATTGTGTTGTCATCGATGATACGTGAATTACCATCGATAATAGGCGGGGTGGCCTTCGCGGACGGCGACAAAAAGGCCGCGGCATTTGGCTGTGATCACACGGTCGGCGGACACATGATCGGTGGATGCTGAATCTGGGCCGCCGCTCGAAGCCGGCGCCCATAATTCACCCTCAACCCAGGCGCGGTCTTGTTTGACGTACTCCACTACGCGGGCTGTAAGGTGAACGGGGGTTTGCACCGGTGTCGGGCGCAACAGCTGAATGCGGTATTCGGCGGTGACGGTGCACGGGATTTTATCTAAATTCCATTTATTTTTCAGACCCCATGCCGCTGTCCAGTTGCAATGGCAGTCGAGCAGGGAGCCAATGATCCCGCCATTGAGCATTCCTGGAAAAGCTTGATGATGACGCGCGGGCTGAAAATCGCAAATGACTTCGTCGGGATTTTCTTTTGAAAGAAAACTTCGAATGCGAAGACCGCCTTCGTTCGCGGGGCCGCAGCCAAAACAAATGCTTTTGGGGGCGAAAAACTCTTGCAGGCTCTTACCGGATGCTCGCAGACTTGCGACTTCACTCGAACTCATGAAACCTCTTTGGCCTTCTTGCTCGCGTACGTTTCGCGAATGAACGAACGCGTGAATTTCAGAAACGCATCCGTTATGCCAAAATAGAGAGCTGAGTTCAAGTAGGTGCCTTTTTCAGAATCATTTTCTTGCGAATGATAAATTCTTACGCACAAATTCTGATCGGGCGCGTTGTTAAAAATCGAACGAAACAGATAAAACATCGAGCCGGGCTTTAGCGGCTGATTGGATTGCACGACGCAACCAAACTCCGAGAGTTCAACAAGAGCGCATTCGCGGCCGATCTTCGCAGCGATGTGATCGGTCTTCCAAGGCACATTGTCGAAGCGGTACATGGTGTGCTTCGTGTTGATTAAATGTGCAGTAAGATAAAGAATTCGGCGCATTTCAACCGGCTTGAATACAAGTGCTGATACGTCGGGTTCGTTGAGCAGTTTTGACAATTCCGATTGTCGGCTGTCTGGCGCGGTCACGATAATCTTCGGCCCATCCGCCGGGCACGGGATCCCGGCTTCTTTGAGAGCGCTTCTGAGTCCGGTCAAAAAAGATGAAATGTTGTCGGGCAGAAGGGCGTAGTCGATGATGATCGCTTCAAGCGAATGGATGGTGTCTAAAGCTCTATTTGAGCCATTGATGCGTTTGAGATCTGGCGCGCTGAGATTGATACGGATGAGTCCGCTGGTTTCTTCAACAATGAATTCAGCGGCCACAGTACGGCGTGTGCCGTCAGCAGCTGAAAGATTCATGTTTTTTTTCGTTCGTTTAGAGTGCTGGATCAAGTACATGATCTCGGTGAGTTGGTTGCGTGTGTCGCCGGCAAACAAATCCAACCAACCTTGTGGGGTAGAAAACAATTTTGTCGCGTCATGGCCGAGAATTTGATTTCCCTCGGATGGGGCAGTCATCGGCATTTGCAAATTAAGATCAGAGCCGATCAGGTACCCGACAATTTCAGTGTAGAAATCTTGCGGGACAGCGGGCGTGGGTTTTTCGGCGCGGCTATTCTTGTCGACATAAGTTTTGAAAAAACTGTAATAGCTGTCGTCCCAAACTATATCGACGTTGTTGATTTCTTTTCGGGCATATTCATAAATCGACTTTGCCGAATTTTCATCGGCATCCAGTATCGCGATGGTCTTTTTTCTTTTATCGTCGTCTGAAAGAAAAATATTCTCGTGGTGAAACTCAAAAGATTTAGGGTCGTTGTCGACGAACGTTTTATGAGCGGTATCGCGCTGCAAATATTGTCTGAGTTCGCGGTTATTGCTTTTTGTTAAGCCGAAGAAGGCAAAGTAAACGAGAAATTCCCCCTCGCGGTCAGGGTGCGGCTCGGATAGCATCACTTTACCGTAAAAATCAAGGAGCGGCGCCTGACCAGGGAAACGAAAATAAAAATGTCCAGACGTCCCGGGTGTGAGCGGAACGGGATTGGACATCGCAAAGCCCTGATCGCAAAAGCGATCGAGGTGGACTTTTTTTGCGACTTCAATTTTTTCAAAAGTTTCTTGTACGAATAGAAAACTGGGGCTTGCCTTTTTGGGTAAGGCCAAAACGATTTCGATTTTTTGTAAAAAAATGAGGCGGTCAACCGGTAGGCACAAAAGGTCGTCGATAAATGGATGGTTGTACTCAGCCTTTTCGGCGGGATCGTCTTCGTAGCGTAGAGCTACAAACTTCGGCCGGTTATCGGCCGGCCACCGTTCCACTTTTTTTAAGAGCGTCGCGGTCTTCGTGACCCATTTGCGCATCTCCTCCGACTTTTGAATTGGGCGAAAAATAATTAAATCGACCGGTGTCCTTTTCTCTTCGGCTTTCGGTTTTTCTTTCGCCTCGATGCTTTTGCCCAGGTGTTTTGCCACATCCTGCGAGCGGTCCGTGAGTTTGATCACAAATGTTTTTTCATTGAATCGACCTGAAATTTCAGCAACCCAGACTTCTTGCTTGTCCGACTGGAAAACAAATGAGTGTATTTTGTCGTCGCCAGTCCTGATAGCTTCGAGTGCAGCTTTAAATAGTGGGCGATCCTTTTCTAAAATAATTCCCTCTAGAGTCATATTTTTCGCAACAAGATCCGACACGGTTCGGCCAAATATTTTGGCGACGTTAACGCGCAAAATTTGCCCATTGGTCGCGTCGATTTCAATTTCGGTTGTTCCATCTTGAAAGGCTGGTTCTTTGGCAAAAGTGGCGGAGCCCAGCAGTTGAACAACATCGGGCGGCAAGCCTTCAAGAGGTTGGTGGGCTTTTTGTTTTGGTGCCGGACGGCTCACTAAGCTTGAAAAAAAATATCGCTCAAACTCCCGACTGGTCGGGAATTCCTTGATGTCTTCGATTTCCAGTTCATGCAAATATCGAAGAATCTCTTGACGGACCTTAAGGTCATCTTCGATGACTACGACGGTGCCCACATTTAAAGCATAAGGCCGTTTATGGATAAAGTCTTGTTTCGCGCCAACCGTTCTCGACTTTGCGATAGGTGAGGCGATCGTGAAGGTGCTCGCTGCGGAGGGCGTTGCTGTCGTGGTGCATGGTCGCAACGAAAGCCGAGCCAACGCGGTTGCCGAGGCGATCCGCGCCAAAGGAGGGGA
>DAIDJH010000059.1 GCA_027451425.1 Bdellovibrionales bacterium
CCGTGAAAAAGTAGTCGTCCGTAGCTCCCATGCGCGCAAACTAACACATTTTGTCAAACGTCTCAACTTGTGCTATCTCTAGCCTGCCAATTTGCACGGAGGAGTTTTTACAATGGACGCGAACACAAAGACAAAAATCGAATCCCTTCTGACTGGTAATAAGATCGTACTCTTTATGAAAGGCACGCCTTCGTTTCCGCAGTGTGGGTTTTCAGCACGCGCTGTCGCGATATTGCAAGAACTCGGCGTGAAATTTCAAGGGGTCGACGTGTTGGCCGACGACGACATTCGCCAAGGCATCAAAGAATTTGGCAATTGGCCGACCATCCCGCAACTCTATGTGAACAAAGAGCTCGTCGGCGGCAGCGACATCATGATGGAGATGTACCAATCCGGCGAATTGAAAGAAATGGTGAAATAAACCATCAGGTGTTCGTGCGGAGCTGCAGATAGCCGCGCATATTACCATCCTACCCTCTTAATCCCGATGTTTGATGTTGGTATGGCCCGTCACTTGCGTCTGCGCGGCGAACGTGTCGCACAAAAAACGTCTGCGGCATCCCGTTTCGCTTAGGTTCGGCCTGCACGGCATCGCCCGTCGCGCGAAGTAAGTCTCCTGATCTCGTTGCATCTTCATTGAAAAGCGCCGGGTGAGTCATGTCCGAATCTCGACAAAATCCGGCCGAGAAATTTCCGACCTCATCCGGTTTGGCGGATTGCACGCATCCGAATTCGAGCTATCCGGACTCATTCGGACTCATCCGGACTGGAATTTTCTGCACACATCGTGACTAGAATTTTGCACACATTCTGATTTGAAATATCCGAATTTCCGGAATGCGCGCCGTACCGACGTGCAACTACGGGACCGAGACCCCCACGATGTTCGCCGCCCGTCAGTTGGAAGCGCCGGACCAGCGTGACCAATCGTTGGGTTTGTGTCCTTGAGATTTTTAATCCATAGACACAATATCCAGTTAATGACTTATAACCAACGCGTACGTAAAGACGACGACCGTCGATGTCGCTCAAGAATGTGATTAATTTCGCTTCGCAAGAAAAATAGGCGTGTGCGGCGTCGCGTGTCGCATGAAGTAGCAATCGTGAACTCTTGGGATCTTCTTTGAAAAGCACGGGGCGGGTCATATCAACCGGCCAATGCAATTGCGAAGCCAATATTTTCGTGCCATTGCGATCGTCTTGATATAAATCGTCACATATGCCGAAGAATCTTGACCTGTGGGAGCGAGTACTACGCTACATTTTAGGGGTCATCTTTTTCACCTGGGCGATCGCCGGGGGACCCCACTGGGCGTTCGTCGGTTTTTATCTGATCGCCACCGCCAGTTTCGGCAGTTGCTTCGTTTACTGGATTTTTCGCATCAATTCGCCGACATAGTGGCATGAGCCGAATTTTAGTTGTTGATGACGACCCGGACGTTCTTCGTGTCGTCGATAAAGTCTTAAGACTCAGCCAACACGAGGTGTTCACCGCCGTCGACGCCATCAAGGCCATGGACCTCCTCAACGCGTCTAAATATGATTTGTTGATTACAGACGCGAACATGCCGCAGTTTTCGGGCTTTGAACTCGTCCGCACAGTTAAAAACAATAAACGCTTCGAGCGGATGGCGATTGCCATGCTCACCGGTTTGCGTGAAAAAAAAGACATCGAAAAAGCCATCCGTGCCGGAGTCGACGATTACATCATCAAACCGATCGACCCGATGCTTCTTCTTGAAAAAGTGGATGGCTTATTCAAGAAAAAGCCGCCCGTTGAAAGGCTCGCGTACGATTTGCCGCCTGGGTCGACTTACGCGGTCGCGCAGATTTCAACGCCGGCAAAGCTTGTGCAAATAAATGAATTGGGTTTGATATTGCGCTCCAACGTCGAGATCGCCGAAGGCACAGCTATAAAAGTGATTAGCGACTTTTTTCGAAAACTCGAAATTAAAGTGCCGCCGGCGATGAAGGTTATCTCCTGCCGTAAACTTGAAAAAGAATACGAGGTGCGCGTGGCCTTCGCGGGCGCTAACGATGCATTTTATCAACGCGTTCGCGTGTGGATCGGGCATGCGACACGCGCAAATAAAGGAGCGGCGTAAATCAAGCCGGAAAAGCATGAAAATACTTTTGTGCGAAGACGACTCCAACATCGCAACAATTGCCCGACTGGCGCTCGAGAAAATTGGGCAGCATAAAGTCACCTGGGTCGCTGATGGCGAAGCCGCCAAAGCAAGCGCAACTTCTGACACATTTGACGTAATTTTGCTCGATGAAATGATGCCGAAAAAAAGCGGCGCCGATGTCTGCACCGAACTCCGCGCCGCAGGAACCTCAACCGCGCCAATTATTTTTTTAAGTGCAAACCCCCAAATGGCGCGCGTTGAAGAATTTCGCCCCTTGACCGTGGGCTACATCGCAAAACCATTTGACCCCGTTCAACTGTGCGCGCAAATCGACGGAATTTTACACAATCACGCCCTCGCAAACGGCGAGACTAAACAAAAGGTCGGTTAAACGTGAAGTCGATACGCGCCCGACTGCTATTGATTTCCTCTATTTGCCTCTCGGTGGTCACCGCGTCGGCGCTTCTTACTTTCGCCTCGTTTGATCAATACTCCCGATTGAATTCTGAAATTAGCATGAGCTACGATATCGTCGACGCGATGCTGGCGTATAAATACAAAACATTGCAAGCCGGCGACGACTCCACTTGGCGCGCTCGAGCCGAAACTCTTCGGCCGAAATTTCGCGCCGATGCCGTTAAAGCCGTGCTGAAAGATCCGTCGAGCAGAAATCTACGATTTCTTTCTCGAAGCGAAAAAGAATATCGCCAATATTTGCGGCCGCTCACCGGATATTTTTTAAAACGCGCGCGATTCTTCGGGGCGCTGGCCCTCGCCTCGACACTGATTTTCTCATTCGGCCTTCTTATGTACGTTCTCGTTCGCCTATTCGCGCCCATTCATGAACTCTCATCGCGTATGGAAGAATTCGTTCATAACCGCTACTCCTATGAATTTGCCGTGCCCGCTCCAAACGAAATCGGCGAGTTGCAAAGCGCGTTCGATCGCATGGCGCAAGAAGTTTTGCATCAAATTGACGAGCTCAAGTCTCTCGATAAGGCAAAGTCCGATTTTTTAAATATTGCGAGCCACGAACTTCGCACACCGCTGACATCCATAAAAGGCTCGCTCGCCCTTCTCAACTCCGGCATTATGGGCAAAATTACTGAAGGCGCGCAAAATCTGATGACCATTGCCCTTGACGAAACCGATCGTCTCATTCGGCTCATCAACGAACTTTTGGATTTGGCAAAAATCGAAGCGCGGCAATTTCCGCTTCATCAGGAGTGGGTCTCGTCAGACGAACTCATCGCCAAAACGCTTCAAGGGCTCACCGGTTTTTGCCAGACAGCGCAAGTGCGGCTTGAGGTCGAAAATCCAATGAATGTTGAACTGCACATCGATCGCGATCGCATCCAACAAGTCCTGACCAATTTACTATCGAACGCCGTAAAATACAGTCCGAAAGGGCAGGCCGTGACCGTTCGACTTGAGTCGGAGACAGAAGACGGCCAAATGCGCATAGAGATTCAAGATAAGGGGCGCGGAATTGCCCCAGAAGATCAAGCCCTTATTTTTGAGAAATTTAGGCAGGCGTCGAGTCCACAGAATCCACTTGTGAAAGGCACCGGACTAGGGCTCGCAATTGCCAAAACTATTGTCGAACAGCACGGGGGAACGATCGGCGTGCGTTCGCGACCCGGCGAAGGCTCGACGTTTTATTTCACAATCCCCAAATGGCGCCGTACAACGAATACGCAGCTAAGGGCCGTGGTATGAACTTTGACGAAATGATGGCGGAGTTGCGCACCGAATATCTGGCGACCTTTCCGCACAAGTTTTTGGAAATTGAAGCCCATTTGTCCGCAGCGGACTTTTCGCGCCTTCGCGACGACTTCCACAAACTCAAGGGCACGGGCAAGACCTACGGCATCCCCGAAATCAGCGAACTCTGCGCCATAGTCGAAAAAATTTGCCTAAATGCCGCAAGCACGGCGACCGCCCCCAGCAACTCAATGTCACCCGCCAGCGACTCCGTCCGTCTGGCACTCTCGATTTTGCGAAAAATAGTAACAAGCCGCCAGGCTGGCCGCGAACTCGATCTCGCCACCGTTGAGGAATTTGCACACCTGCGACCGCTCGTTTAATCAATGCCCAATCAAATCTGTCGACGCCCAGATGGCTTATTAGCGATGCCCTTCGGGGCCAGAATAACTGTAAGTGACGGTGAACATCGTGATGTCTGTCTTGGGATAATTATATTGATAGACGGGGATCATCTCACCAACGCCCCAAGACGTATTTTTCGAACTGTTGATCTCAAGTTCGGGAGCCGCATCGACGAAACTCCAATTCTGCCCCGTTGGCCCGCGAAACATATTTTGCCCGGTGGACGTCATCCCATAAAACTCAATCAAATAACCAAATTCAGTTGCCTCATTCAAAACGCGCTCAAATGCGGCGGCGTATGTAATTGTATCGCCAGGCGCGACGACTCCGCCCTGCGGCAGTGTTATACCATTTGTCGTCACATACCCAGGCGAAACTTGCGCTTCGGATGCGACGGAGTAGGTCACCTGACCGTAGAATTCACACGGCCGCATGCGCTTACGCGCTAGCAGACTGATCCCGACGTCGGTGGTGCCGAGACCGGTTTGATCGGCGGAGTATAAGTTCGGCTTTAAATATGCGGAATTTCCCGACGGTAAAGTCACCACAAACTCCGCCGATATTGCCGGCCATTTGCTCGAAGCTTTGACTAATTCCTTTTTCATCCAAAACTGCGAATCGCCGATCCCCCCGCCGTGAACCCAAGTCCCCGCGTTGTTTTCTTGTAGAGTGTAATCGTAGGGGATCAGGCCGCTCAAATCCATCCCGTTGGCGAGCCCGACGTCAAACCGCAATGGGACATCGAACGAACGCGTCCCCAAACCAGGCTGCTCTTCATCAAACAAATAGGTTTCGACGAAAAACGACCCTGGCGGCACCGTTTCGGCCGTCCCCGTGTAAAACGGGCCGCTCGTCGTCGGGTCCCAAGCCTGGTTGGAATCCGCCAACGCCCGCCATGCAAAAGCGAAAAAAAATAAAATTCCGACAACAATTGAGACGGACAACTTTTGAGCGCAGATCATTTTCGTTCTCCCGAACATCTACTTTAAATAATATAGGGGGGTATCCTATGTCAACGAACTTAGCGCTTGTCGTGCCCCAAGTAAACATCCGCCATGCGCTGGTAGAACGATTTTGAGTCGATGGCCCGGGCCGAAATGAATGCGACGATCGCTGAAAGCATCATCGCGAAGATAGCGGAGTGGCGGTCAGTCATTTCCATGATAATCACGAATGCCGTCAACGGCGTGCGCGTGATGCCAGTCAGAAAACCGATCATGCCGCATATGGGGGCCAAATTGGCCAAGGCCGGGTCGAAAGCCTGACCGATAAATTGCCCAATCGCAGAACCGGCCGCAAGCGACGGCGCAAATATGCCGGCTGAAATATCACCCAACGCGACAAAAAGCGGTGTAACAAACCGCGCGACACTTGTCATGAATGCGCCCAAAACCGTTGGATGATGCTTGCCCGTAAATAAAATTTCTTTCATTAGCTCGTGGCCGGAGCCGACCGCTGACTGCCCAAACACCAAAATAAAAACGGCTGTCGCAAGCCCCCCGAGCGCGGCCGTCGCGTAAACCATCTTACCCGGAAGCTTGCGCCGCCAACAGATCACATCGCGAAGTACGACGCCAAAACCAGCGCCCGCAATACCCGCCACAAAACTTACACACAATACAAGAAGCAAATCTTTCAACGTCACTTGCGGCAAAACCGGAAAACCCAAATACAGATACGGACCATTCATTACCTGTGAGAGAAATCCGCAAGCGATCACCGCTTCGAGCACGCCCAAGCGAAAAGTCGCCACATGCGATTTCGCAAGCTCTTCAACGGCAAACATAACTCCGCCAAGCGGAGTATTGAATGCGGCGGCGATACCGCTGGCGCCTCCAGCGACTATCATGTTGTAAAACGATAATTGTGTACCAAAAACTTTTTGCCACCATTCACGCACTTCGCGAAAAATCACCGCCGAAAGTTGCACGCACGGGCCCTCGGGACCAATCCCGCCACCACCGACAACTCCAACCACGCAACTGAGAATTTTTACTGGCAGAACGCGCCAATGTAAAAACCGCTTCGACATCAATTCAGGGTCAATAAGAGCATCACCGGGGTGCGCGGCTGCATGGTCATCCGCTTCTAAAGTCGCCAAAACCTGTGGGATGCCACTGCCACCGTTGCCCGGCGCAAATCGACGAACGATCCAAGTCGCGACCACAAACACCATGGGAGCGATCAGCAAAAACTCCCACTTATGGTGATGAAATGTTTGAAACGCCAGCCCCTCGGCTTTCTTGAAAAGAGCCAAATAAATCGAGCACACGAGGGCTGAAAGTAGGCCCGCCGCTATGAAAGGAATCGACGAAAACGTAGTTTTGGTAATTTCATTCGCGCCATCCTGAAGGGTGGCTTGACTAACTTGCAATCGTTCGAGGATTTTCATAGTGTCTATTCGTAGCGCTTTGGGGCCAACAATCATACAATAGGCCCCACGAAGCGGTTCAGCAAGGATATTGCGAATGATTTTTACGGATTCTCGTTTACCCGAAATCGATACTCTTCACGGTATCGAAATTCTCACCGACCCCGAAAGTCTTAAAACCTATGGCAAAGACTGGACCAAACACTTTACGGCGAAGGCCCGCGCGGTTTTTCTGCCGCGTTCAACAGAGCAAGTCAAAACCATAGTGGAATGGGCTCGCCGCACACGCATCAAACTCGTCCCCTCAGGTGGGCGTACAGGTTTAAGCGCAGGAGCGTTTGCAACCAATCAAGAAATTGTCGTGAGCCTCAGCCGGATGAATCGAATTCTTGAACTCGATACCTTCGACCAGACGCTTCGTTGCGAGGCTGGCGTTATCACTGAAGAGATTCAGAAGTACGCGCGCGAACACGGATTTTATTATCCCGTCGATTTTGCGGCGCGCGGCTCGAGCCAAATCGGCGGCAATGTCGCAACAAACGCTGGCGGCATCAAAGTTATTCGTTATGGGCTGACACGACAATGGGTCGCAGGCCTAAAGGTGGTTACCGGCGCCGGCGAAGTTCTCGACCTCAATAAATCATTGGTGAAGAACGCAACCGGATACGATTTGCGCCAACTGTTCATTGGCAGCGAAGGTACGCTCGGTATAGTTACCGAAGTTACAGTAGGCCTGACAAAGCCGCCCAAAGACTTCGTGGTTTTTGTCATGGGCACAAACGATCTCTCCGCAATCATGGAGGTCTACTCCCGCTTTAAATCGCGCTTCAATATTTTCGCTTATGAGATGTTCACCGACTTGTCGCTCAAATACACCACCGCCCACGGTGGACGTGCGCCGTTTTCTACTCCCGCGAAATATTATGTTTTGCTCGAACTTGAACGCGAATCCGATGAATATATCGAACGCGCCACTGAAGAAATGGGGCAACTCCTCGAAGAAGGCCTTATTGAAGACGGCGTGATTAGCCAAAGCCCGCAGCAAGCGGCCGACCTTTGGGCTCTGCGCGAAAATATTACCGAAGCGACGAGCCACAAACAGCCGTACAAGAACGATATTTCGGTGCGCGTCTCGCGCGTGCCAGAATTTTTAACCGAGATGACAACCGTAATCGCCAAAGAACATCCAGATTTTGAAGTGGTATGGTTCGGTCACGTCGGCGATGGCAATTTGCACGTCAACATACTGAAACCCGACGCTCTGTCGAGCGCTGAATTTGTCGAACGTTGCAAAAAAGTTGACGAAAAAATGTTTGCCATGATTGAACAGTTCGATGGGAGTGTTTCGGCAGAACACGGCGTGGGCCTTGTAAAAAAAACGTTCTTGCATCATACCCGCTCGAATGCCGAGATCGCGCTCATGAAAGAAATCAAGCGCGTCTTTGACCCGGATCTTATTCTCAATCCGGGTAAGATTTTTTAAGCGATTATGAGTTGGACGGCAATTGTTGAACCAATTGGTTCAATACGTCTTTTACCTTTTTTGAAACCGTGGCCTGGTCGGAATCGCCGCGAATCTCGACGGTTCGGGGGTCTGTCACAAAATCGCCCAATTTACTTTTACGCTGTATGATTCGCAGTTGTGCGTCCAGAGTTGTTTGACTCGTGCCGTCTGCATGAGTAACCGTGGTGCGCGTACATTTCGGAACGACCACGACCGAATCCTTTGCCAATAGCGTTTGTTCCAGATCGCCGGCTTTAAGAGCATCGCCCATAGCCGTATTGAATTTAACGATATCGCCTGCGATGACGGGTTGAGCCCGTCCTTGAATGCTTTTGCCACAATCTTCTGTTGTCGTGGTCAATGCCATTGCGGCCGTGCTAAAAAGCGCGATAAGCGTAGAAACAAGGATTGTTATTTTCATGATCATACTCCTTAATGAGCCTACGCGGCCCAAATCCATTTTCGGGTATTGCAATTGCCGGGCCTGAAGCTGAACGTGGCGATTTCTATTTTAACG
>DAIDJH010000060.1 GCA_027451425.1 Bdellovibrionales bacterium
TGGCGGGATGGGGGTCGTCGCGCCAATACCCGTGCCGCCGCTAGTCAATGAAGAACTTCTTCGCACGGTTATCGAACCCTCCGTCCGGGGGCTGAAATCGCGCGATTTTTTATACAGAGGAATTTTATTTATTGGCGTTATGCTCACGAAATTAGGTCCACGCGTGCTGGAGTACAATGTTCGCTGGGGCGATCCCGAAGCGCAGGCGATTTTGCCGCTTCTCGGGAGCGAGTCGGCTGACGGCGATTGGGCTGAAGTGTTTAAGCAAGTGGCCGACGGGAGCATGCCGAAACTCCGCTGGAAAAAGGCGGGAGTCGCGTGCTTGGTTGTGGCGGCGGAAGGATACCCCGACGCTCCCATAAAAGGAGCCTTGATTTCAGGAACGACAAACACGCCGGTCTCCTCAAATGACGTTGAGATTCTTCACGCTGGCACGAAGCAGCTCCCGGATGGTCGCTTCGTCACCCACGGCGGCCGCGTTCTCAATGTGATTGCCCGCGCGGCCACCCCCGGCCTTGCCGTCGAGCGCGCGTATCAGGGGTTAAACCAAATTCATTGGCCAGGCATGCAGTATCGTCGCGACATCGGTCAAAAGCTCCAATGAAAACCGAATTTTAATTCAGGAGATGCGACGTTATACGACAATGTGGCGGAAAGCGCCTTGTGCAGCTGAAGGTCCGTTTCTGCAAGAGTATTGTGAATACCGTAGGTCAATTTGTAGTTTTTGTTTTGAACAGCTTTGGTGTAGCTGGCTGTTTTGATAACCGGCAGGTTCATGAGGCTGTCATCGGCGAGCTCCCTTGTAAGGATTGTCTGCACTGTTTTTGATAAAATTTTCGACGTGACCTGCGCGCCGCCGTCTGTCGAATTTAAACTCTGGTAGGGAACATAATCGGCTGGGTTAAACCGATTGGCGTCAACAGCCTTCTGTACTTGTGCAAGCACTGAAAAGTTAATTTCTTTAGTTCCCGGATCAATGATTTGTTGTTGATCCGGCAACATTTGGTAGGCCATCTCGTCTTGGGTCAGCGCGGTCAGCATCGCGATACTGGCTTCGGCACGATTGAAATTGGCATGTGCCCTTGAGATGTTTGTTGGGCTTACTGCTTTTGATATTGCACTAATTATTGCACCCGGGTCGCTCGATGGCGCGGCAATGCGCACCGACGAAGCCGCCGGTATCGACTTCATAAATAAGATCGTGGCGATCGCGGCTCGCCCGATTTTTCGTATATATTTATGTCTCAGATTGAGACAGTTCCCCTTGCCCATCACTTCATTAAATGTGCAAAGGCGATGCCGCTCATTTTTTCGGAATCTCAAATCTACGCCATTTGATTGTATCAGCCTGACTCGAACGCAAAAAAATGCTGTTCAAAATTGTGACGGTGTCAACACTTGTGACAACTCATTTTCTATCGCGTCTCGTGCTCGTGCTGGCCTTACAACAACGCTTTCATCTAAGGCATAGACGACCGCACAATAAATTTCGCTTTTTACTCCAATTGCCCGCAATGCCAATGTGTAGAAATCCAGTTGACGAAATGCACTTTCAACGTGCGCCGCGCTCCCCGACTTGTAGTCGACCAACCAAGCCACATCATCAATGACCCCCCAAAGATCGATCTGCCCTTCGACAATTCCTATGTTGGTCTTGAGCTGAAACCCCCACTCAACTTGACCGCAGTCGATCAGCTGACGAATAGGCGGTTTCGTTAAATTCAGCGTAAATTCGGCCGCACGCAAAAAGTTCGTAGCGTTCGCGCCAAACCATTTTTCAAAGTACTTTTGCGGGTCTTTATCGAGTCCATATTTTAGCTTCTCAAAATATTCGTGAATTTTTTGACCCCAGGCCGGTCGCTCCAGATGATGCTTCAACCTCTCAGCCGAAAGAATCGCGTCTCGCGGTGAGACAGATGCAATGGGCGCCGCATGTGCATTCACAAGCTCCGTGACCGACCATCGCGTTTCGACAATTTTATTTTTGTTTGGCAAAACCTCAAATAGCGGACGTATCGTTTGAAAACGCTCGGAGGATATGCGCATGACCTCCGGAGACGGCCACTGGCACAAAACCTCATAGGCATAGGTTTCACCAGCATGTTTGCCCGGACTAAATAACTTCTCCAATTTTTGCGCCCAACTGCCAGATTCCGGTTCTAATGAGTGCAAAATCACAGTCTCTTCGGCGCGGGTCATGGCCACATATAGCAGCCGGTCTAACTCGTCACGCTCACGCTGCGAAAATTCATCCAAAACCTCGACGGCGAAAAGACAGTGCGTGGTTTTCAATTTGTCTTCGGCCGGGTCATGGCATTTAAGCGCAATCGAAAAAGCGCCCGATTTCTCATCCATGACAAACGGAATCTCGTGACCACGCGACTTTGATAGTTTTGGTGAAGCGTGCAGATTCGGCAAAATCACATGCTTAAATTTCAATCCTTTTGACTTATGAATGGTCATGAGATTCACACGGTTGGGCTCTATGGCGGCAACAGCGTCCATACTTTCTTCACCGCCAGAAAGATCATCGCGCTCGCTCAACGCATCGTTTATGAATTGCAAATATTGAAATCCCGGCGTGCGCTCCGCCGCCTTGAGCAATGACAAGAACTTCCAAATATTTGCCTCTTTGACGCCGGTCGAATCATGAGCGTGGCTATGATCGACGATTTTGCGCTCCATAATAATCAACCGAAGCGTTTCAAATACACCGATGGTTTTGACAACATCTCTATATCGCCGAAGTGCTATAATCGGCTCGCACTTGCCCAATTCGCGGTCGAATGCCCGCCAGTGGGAGCTGTCACGACCTCCGTTCGACGGGTCACGCGCGCCGGATCGGCCGAGCGAAACAATGCGGGCCATTTCCGAGTCATCGACATGAAACCACGGCGATCGCAAAATCCGGATCACGTTTTCGTTATCGTGCGGGTTGAGTAAAAACTTAACAATAGACAATAAATCAAGAATCTCTCGACGAGAGAAAAAGCGCGCGCCCGAATGAACGTGCGTGGCAATACCGTATCTTTCAAGCGTTCGCGCTATATCCAGCAATTCGCTATGCCGCCGTGCCAAAATACAAAATGCATCGAGACGTTCACCGGCGCGAATTTCATGTTGCAAATGTTGAACAATGGGAGCGTAGGGATCTTGGTCACCGCTGGTGACCCGATAAAACGTTGCCACACGCGGTGAGCCTTGCGGACTTTCTCTTGGTTCCATCCGCATGAAGTCCGGACTCAACACCGAAAACACATCATTGAAAAATAGAAGAAGTGAAGGATTTGATCTATAGTTTTTATTTAGAAGTGAAATGAGCCCGCCGTTTTTTTCAATTTCGCGCTCTTTGGCCTCAAACACTTCTCGCCTTGATCCGCGAAAAAGATAAATGCTCTGCTGCGGATCGCCCACGTAATAGGCCGGCGCTTGGCTAATAAATTCGCGGAGGATCCTTACCTGAAGCGGACTCGTGTCTTGAAATTCATCGATAAGCCAATAATCCCACTCCGCCCCGAATACTCTTGCAAGTTCAGGCGACGTCTCAATCGCGGCAAGCGAATATCGCTCGATATCTCGCATTTCAAGTTGCCCCGAAATTTGAATGGACCGGTCAAGTTCCGTCAGATAGCGCGTACGCATTTCGGCAAATACATTCGACAACCGCGCAAACTGCTCAAGCATAGCTGGCTCGTTTGCGGGCTTTAGCAATTTTTCGAGATTTTTTAAAAGGCTCTTGAGTTCGTCATTCAATTCCGCACGAAACGGCGCGTTTTTCGCGCTGAAATTCGGCTTTTTAATTTCTAAAATTTCATTAACCGCTTCGCCTTTTGCGAGCTTCGCATAAGACTGAAGCGTCGACAGCCATGCGCTGGTTTGTTTGCTCGCTGAAGAATTTTGACAATCGCTTTGTGCGGATTCAATCACGCGAACAAATTTACTCAACCAGTCATCAAGCCGCGCCTTTCGAATTTGACAAAGTTCTTCAACCGCCACTGGCCGTGGGCGGCCGTTATACATAACAGCATCAATGCTTAACGAAAGTGCCTTCACCAGTTCGCGAATTGAAAAGTGATCCAGAAGTTCGTGAAATTTTCTTTCCGCTGTCAAAATATCGCGCACGATCTTCATATCGCGTTGATCGGCCGCGCGCTCATTCACAACGCTGAAATTGGCGTCAAGTCCAAGCAAATGTCCGTACTGCCGCAGAAATCGCGTAAGCACCCCATGAATGGTGGAGATCACAAGCGATCGCCCCGACGACACATATTCGATGATCTCGGCATCTTGATTTTCGGTTGCGATTTTTAACAATCGCTCGCGCAACTCTTCGGTTGCCTTTCGCGTGAACGTTGTCACAACAAGCTTCGGTAACCGCCCGTGCTTTTTGCGAAATTCCTTCGCAAATTCAATAACACGCTTTGTGAGTTCAGTCGTCTTACCGGCTCCGGCACCCGCGCGCACAATTTCGGAGCGATCTAGAATTCCACTCAGATCAGATGTGGGGCCCGACATACCGTTCTCCATTTGCATTCATCGCAAATTTCATAATCACGCGGCCGTGGGGCAAAATCGCCCGACCTCATTCGCGTCACAACTTCGGCTACTTTTACGCGCAGCCACTCATAAAGTTTCTCAAGCTCTTCGCGCTCGATCGGACTTTTGCCACGCGACTTATCAAATAATTTGCTTGCTTCATCGGCGTAACCGGCCACATCGCGAAATCCCTTCTCGCGGTCCATCTCGCGAAGAGTAAAATAAAACGCGCCTAAAACCGGCCCTGTCGGGAGCGAAGTGAAGCCATTTTCTAGGCAGTAGCTATAAAAAAGAAGCTGCAGCTCATTGTTCTCAATCCATTTATTGTGGCTGTGAAAGTCACCCTTCATCGACCACTTGTAATCAAGAACGATATATTCTCCCTTGGAATTTTTATCAACACGGTCGATTCGACCCGAAATCTCAACTGGCGCAATTGAATCGCCTGGCAGCGTCAATTTACCGCTGACACTCCCTTCACGCAAAACTGTTTCTGTTTCAGGAAAGTCCCTTCGCCAATTTTTTTCAAAATCAAGAAACCGTTCAGCAATTTTGACAAGCCGTGCACGGGTCGCCGGCCAAAGTTTTTGCGCACCGACAACAATTTTTAAATCGTCACGCACTTGATCGACGAGCCGCTCAAGTTCGATTGCCGTCCAATTCAACCTTGGCCGCAGTTCGGGCGGCTGAATTGGTTCAAGCAGTCGATTTAAAATTTCATGAACGACCCGCCCGCCCGTTGCCGCGTCCAAGTCGAGGTCGACATCCGGCAAATCGCTTAGGTAAAAAATTTTTTCAGCGGCAAATTGAAATGGACAATTCAAATATTTCTCGATTTGCGACGGCGAAAGTCTGGGGAGTTCTTCGATTTTAATGGCCGAAGCCCCCGCTTCAACTTCACCGGCGGATCTTTGAATTTCATCCCACCGGGTCGGCCCTGGAACTTCGCAATCGGCATCTGAACCACTCAACCATATTGCCGCCGGTGACTGCGGGCGGCTCATTAAGTCATGAAGGGCAAAGCACGCGTGACATCGTGACTTCGTTTGCAACATGATTTTTTCAACCCAATAGGACCAGTTGCGACCGGGCGGAGTCAAATTCATTCCCAAATCACGAGCTAGCCTTTCACGATCTCTCTCTGAAACCGCAAATCTTTCTTGTGGTCGGATACTTTCCGCATCGAGCCCCAGCAAAACAACGGTGTCGAGCTCCAGCGGTAGTGCTGCATCCAAATTACCACAGCGAATCCCCCCCTGCGTCTCGGGTGAGTTTTCAAGCTCAATTCGCGAAACGAGATTTTCGACGTAGCGGACCCATGATCGCACTTCAAGTTGCAAATTCGATCGGCACTCCTGCAAAAATATCGCGGCAACCCGTTCTATGCTGGTCACTTCTCCATCGTAAAACTGCAGCGCCCATGTGAAAAACCGCTCGCGATCAAGCTTGTCACCGGCACGGAACGGCTGCGTGAAGCGCCGACGGACCGCCGGTTCACGGCTCAAATCATCTTCATCATAAATATTTTTGAACAGGGCCGCGAACCTTTCGTAGGGAATAGTTGCGTTTTCATCCCGCGAATAAATGTTCGCCTCAAGATCACCGGCTGAAAGTTGCAGCGCCTCAATTCGTAAAGTGGCCAACCAATTTTGTATTGACGGCAAAGAAGTCGCCGGAGTCACAACCGCTTTTCGCACGGGCAAACCTTCGACGCGCAAATACGAATCTAAAAGAGGCCAATATTTTTCGATTGAGGCTGAAAACACGCCGAGTTGGTTGAGCGGAACTCCGCGATCAGCCGCGTCGCGCAGCCAATGCACCGCCGCCTTAACTTCGCCCAATTCGCTGGCGAAACGATGGAACGAATTATGTTTATCAACGCGAAAGGCCGCTTCCTTATCGGGCAAAGCTTGTATTTGCGCCGAATTTTCTATTACGCCGTAAGCTGCAAATTGATCTTTGTATCGCGCCCGATCTTCACTACTCGGAAATACAACTTCGATCTTTCGCGACCGCGCCAATTTTTCTAAAAGCTCAGCCTCAGCTCCGGTTAGCACGGGGCCCAAATCGACGCGCAGATCATTCGGCCAAAAATCCTCGGGGAGATTTTCAGAGGCCGCCAAAAATCCCGGCACCCAGGTCGCAAGCAGAATTTTTTGCTGGTGCAAAAACTTCCACGCGCTTTCGCAGAGATAATACCAGTGACCCCAGCGCACAACGGCGGCCGAATTCTGCGCCAACCATTCGCGCATTTTTTCCGCCTCCGCCTCGCGCGGTAAAATCGGCAAAAATATTTCAAGATAATCAAGTAGCAGTTGGCTCGAACCGGGAGAATTTGCCCACACGATGTTTTGGCTCTTCAACCATTCACTGAGCCATACGGCCAAGAATTGCGGCGAGACAATGTCAATTTCAGGAAAATAATTTTTGAGCACATGCCGCCACAGTTCGCTCGCGCGCAATACGGCAAATTCAGGTAGGCAATCGGCCTCACGCAAAAATTGTTCTTGAAGATTGGTCTTGCTCTGTAAGTCGGCAACAAGCCATGTCGAAGTCATCTCCGAACTTTAGCATACGGGTTCTCTCCGGTGTCAAAAAATGAATCGCCGCCATCATCTGCGTTCGATTTTTCTGACGAGGCGCCGCTTGTCAAATGTCCAAATCCGTCAAATCCGAGCCGCAAAGTCAATTGCACAAGATAGCGTCGACTTTCCATCTGGCCGGGCTGGCCGCCCATTTCTTCTCCCCAAGACGCCGCCTCGATATTAATTAGACCAAGATTGAAACCGGCACCGTAGCAAAAATAACCCTGATAAAGCCCTGTTTGTAAATTGATGAATGGTAAACCCAGTTCCACCCCGGCATGAATTTTATTTGTCAGTTGAACTGTTGAGTCGTTGAGTTCGTCGATTTGAAACACCGGCATAACGCTCACCAATGGTAAATCAAATTGAAAGGATCCACCGACCTGCATGTCCGAGTAATCCGTCGGCGGAGCGATCCCGCCCGTAGTCGCCGGCTTAAAACTGGTGTTACCGATATCGTTCCACACAAATGACAGCGTTGGGCTGCCCGGGCCAGGTAAAGTCAAATTCGTACCCCAATCGAGCGCAATGCCAGAGCCCTTGTTCGTAAGATTATTGAAAATGACCGACGGCTGCGACGACCCGTTAATTATATTGGCCAGCGTATCCGCCCCATACGACTGTGCGACACCCGTGCGGGTGATGTATTTTGCGACCAACCCCACATCGAGAATGTCACCAAATGACCATCCCGTGCCCAGCGCAAGCCCTTGATCCGTCAAATATTTCAAATTCATCGTGGGGTCCACGGGATTGTCGATGAGAAGACTCGCGTTGGTCGCGTAGTAATAGCCAAAGGCTAAATGCGGCATGATGATCGCCGTGTCGGCTCCGGCCCCCACCCACATGGGCTGATCGTACAGACTATTGAGGGTTGATTGAAATGTACTCGCGCTTTGCAAACTTTGAAGACTTTGAATCACTGTCGGATTGGAGGCGCCAGCGTAAGGGTTTGCGATAGTCCAATGAATGCCGTTATCTTCGGCGATACCCGCGGGGTTAAACCAAAGTGAATTTTCGTCATTGACCACAGAATCGATGGAGCCGCCCAACCCCATTTCACGCGGATTGATGACCATATTGTAGTAATCGTGCGCACGCGCCCGCGACGCAACGCCGATTATCACAAACAAAATGAGTTTTTGAAACTTTCTACGAATTGTCTGTCCCCTTATAAACACTGGCAGTTGCTATTCAAAACCGTATTTCCACCGCACGTACCCTGATTCACTCCCGTGGCCGAGCCTTCTTTGAGAAGACTCAATGCGCCTTTAATTTGGTCCGCCGTGATCGCGCTCACGCTTGTTGCGCTGCAAATATTTTCAGCCTTGCCGCCGCTATCAATTACGCTCGCAACCAAAGAGCAAAGGTTGGTCGGCGAACTGGACACAATAGCCTGAGCAAACGTGCCGACAAAGGAGTCGGAAGTGAGTTGCGTCGCCGCTTGCGACAAATCCCAAACGGCCTCGGCCATCATGATCTGATAGTTGGCCGGCGAT
>DAIDJH010000061.1 GCA_027451425.1 Bdellovibrionales bacterium
AGACTTCCGAATAGCCTCGAGAAATTTACCATCCCCACTATAGATCGTTTGAATTTGGACCGATGCGCCTGGAAGCTTTTCGAGTTCACACATGTTGAAATTTTCTACCGAACGTCGGTGCGGAAATACATGGGTCCCGATGACATCGGAATCCACACGATGCAATCGAGAGTTTAAAAAACTTGAAACCTGATCGTTAACGAGTCCCTCTCTAACAAAATTGAGAACGCGTAAAAAATCTTTGTCTTCGTTTCGCACGATAGATTTCAGATAAGCGACTTGGAATCCACTTGCCCGCCAAGTCTCAGACTTGAATGCCCAATCCTTTTCGTGACCATGAACATTAACCGGCGGCAGCTGCCCGAAATCTCCAACCGCAATGATTTTGATTCCGCCCCATACCGCCGAGCCATCCCGTAATTTCCGACAGATTATTTCAGCGGCTTGCAAGGCTTGACCAGAAATCATGCTCACTTCATCAACGACAACAAGCTGCGTCTTGATCAGTCGCTTTTTCAACCGCTTATCGCTGACGGCTCGCTGCACTGTTCGGTCAAGACCGCCCTCCATAATACCAAGGCCGAAAAAGCTATGAAAGGTAACTCCACCTACAAGAACAGCGGCGGCGCCAGTGCTAGCTACTACACGATGAGTTTTTATGTCTTTATTTTTTAAAAAGTGCTTTAATAAAAATGATTTACCTGACCCCGCAGCGCCAGTGAGAAAAACATTGCAGGGACCGTTCAGGACCGACAAAGCATTTTTTTGGCAATCTGTAAGATCTATCGAATTGGTGGAGGCAACAGGGATCGAACCTGCGACCTTCTGAATGCAAATCAGACGCTCTCCCAACTGAGCTATGCCCCCAAAAATGTTGCTAAAGGATTAGCAGGAGGCGCCACAAATGTCACGCGGAGGCTTTTTGTTTTATTCCCGTAATAAGATTGAGCCAGGATTTTTCATTATCGAGTTCAAATCCAACGGCTTCAGCCCCGCTTAGAACGGAGTCAAACACTCGGCGAAGCACATCTACTTCTTCGTTGTTTGTGCCTTTAGCGCTCAAACTTTCTTCAATAGCCTCGACGACGCTAACGAGATCAGGAGTCGTCACGACTTTAGGCAGTTTTTTAAGATCGAGCCCGACTGTCTCGGCTGGCTTAAAGCCAATCAAACGGTCAGTGATCAAAATCTTTTTGCCGTCGATAAAGTTAACCTGCAAAAAGTCTTGCCCGTCGGAGTCTTGCCGCCGCAAGACATCCTCGATGGCTTGAGCTGAAAAGCGAATGGTCTTACCGTCAGCCCGTTGAAATATGACCATCGTGCACGGTTCTAGTGGGCGCAGCTCCAGTCCTTGAGATCGCGCGATATATTCGGCTATTATGTCTTCCGGTCGGCCGATCGCCGGTTTATGAGAGTGATCCAAGTAGATGCCCCCAAAGGTAATTCTTGAGTTTCTTTTCGACCTTGCGAATAAATACTTGAGAAAACGACATAATTTTGGGTTATTGTCCTGCACAGGAATGAGACAAAAGGAGCGAAATCATGCTCGTATTTAGGTGGCAAGCCCCCGTAGTGCCTGACAAAAAACAATTATACGCGTTGTTTGAAGCTGAAGGGTTAACCCCGACGGAAGAAGCGTTCCCTCCTGAGACAGTTGTGGATTGGCACAGACATCGATTTGACGAAGTGCGAACCGTTGTTGAAGGTGAAATCCTTTTTGATATTGCCGGCAATCAACTTCTTCTTCGGCCAGGCGATCGAATCGTGATCCCCTCTAATACTAAACATAGCTTTCGCGTACATGGCGGTAAGCCCTGTCTATGTATCGTTGCAAATAAAGCGCTCTGAGCGCCCGCGCTCTAAGTTTCTTCGCGCAACCACGCGAGGTAAGCGCGGATATTTTTTTCGAAACCGTGCTCTGTTGGATCGTAAAATTTCTTGCCCTTTGCAGCCTCAGGCAAAAACATTTGCTTAACAAAGCCTCTTTCTGAGTCATGAGAATATTTGTAATCGGCACCATACCCCATCATTTTATTTAAAGGAGTTTTTGAGGAGCGCAAAGCAACCGGAATCGGCAAAGGCCCGGTTTTGCGAACGTACTCACTGGCTTCATCAATAGCCCGATATGCACGGTTAGACTTCGGGGCTGAGGCCAAATATGTGGAAACTTGCGCAAGAGTAATTCGACACTCGGGTAAACCAACAAGCTCGACTGCCTGCAAACCAGCCGTCGCAACAAGAAGCCCCCGGGGATCGGCATTGCCGATATCTTCAGATGCCAGGATGACAAGACGGCGCGCAATGAACACTGGATCTTCGCCACCCTCTAACATTCTGGCCAGGTAATAAACAGCAGCGTCCGGATCGCTCCCTCGAACCGATTTTATGAAAGCCGAAATTGTATCGTAGTGCTGTTCACTCGTTTTGTCATAGCGCAAATTTCTTTCACCTAGCGCAGTTTCGAGCGCACTTACTGATAGCGGTACTACTTCGTTCGCTGACTTCTGTGAAAAAAGCTGCAGGGCAATTTCTAGTGAATTGATCAACCGTCTGGCGTCTCCATGTGCTGATTCAACTAAAAAAGTTTGTGCTTCAAGCTGTAAAAGCTGAGACGGTGCGTATCCGCATTTCTCAAGCGCGCGCTGAAGGATGGCTTTAAGTTCTTCCGGTGCCAACGGCGTAAATACCAGCACTTGCACGCGACTCAGGAGTGCCGCATTGAGTTCATAGCTTGGATTTTCGGTCGTGGCACCAATAAGCATAAGGTCGCCAGATTCAGTGAAGGGGAGTAGCACATCTTGTTGAGCACGATTGAGCCGGTGAATTTCGTCTATAAATACAAGGGTTTTTTCTTGAAAATGAAGCCGTCGGTCGTGTGCATCTAGCCCTATTTGTCGGAGTTCTTTCGCTCCGGTATCAATCGCACTGCAACTGATAAAATGCGCTTTGACTTCGTGACTCAGGAGTCGTGCAAATGTTGTTTTGCCCGTACCCGGAGGCCCCCAGAAAATGAGATTCGGCAAAAAATTCTTTTCACGGAGCTGTGCAAGCAGCAATGTTTGCTTTTTAGCAAGTTCTCCGGTCGCAACAAAATCAGAAATTTCTCGTGGCCTTAGCCTTTCAGCCAGAGGAGACATTGCGTTTTTGTCAAAATTTGGCGTCGAAGCCGCCTCAAAAAGATCCATTGCTCTGGGTTGTAAACCCGATTGCCTCCATTCACAAGTGAAGGGCGTGTCAAATTGAGAATCGCTATGGGGCCAGTCTCACATCTATTAAGGTGCATAGGCTAATCCTCCGATAAGGATAACATGGGCGATAGTATTTTAGGGCGAAAGCAAACTCCGTTCACACATCGTTGGTGGGTAAGATTACCTCTATTAGTGCTTGTGCTGATCTCAGTCGTTCAGTGCGGGGGGGCATTCGGCGCGTCAGCAAAAGTGAATATGCAGCTTTTACCCAATCTCCCGATTGTGTCTTTAGCTAGCCTCAGCATTACTTATACAGATCCCCTAACAGGTTTTCCGACAACTTCATCGATCACAGCGCCGTGGTATGAAATGACGATGAGTATTACTAATAATTCTACCGAGTATTTAACGTTAGCTGGTTTTCAATATCAAGCGAGCTACCTGAATGGCTCAACAATGACGACACAAAGCGGACTATCGCTCACAACAACCAACCTCGGACCGCAAGACATGTGCATATCAACCACAGGTTTAATGCGGTCGATGATTGTCGAAGGTCTGGCGCCCGGAGAGACCTATACAGGAACCAGCGGTGACCACTGCAACGATTGGACACAATCGACGACGGAAGGGATAACCTCAACTTCGAGTGATATTTATTATGTGAGTTCTTTGCCCACGGCGAGCTCGTCGACTTCGGGCGGATCGGGTACAGGTACAAGCAGCAACTCGAATCCGGACCTTATCCCGACAACGTATTTTCTGATTTTCTATGCGCAAGGTTGGTTTGAAGCCAATGCGCGAACTTCCACCGACGCCCCACAAGGCCCGCCTATCGAACGGTTTGTGTGGCAAGGATTCATGACAACCCAATAAGCTTTATGCTCCGCCATTTGGGGGATTGTCCGCTGCGGGCGCCGCCGCTGGCATGGTGAGTTCGCCGCTCCCCTTACTCGAGTCATCTGTTGCTGCTGCTTGAGCCTGCGAGTTGAGAATTCTCGGCGTGAGAAACAACAATAACTCCGCTCTCGTACGATCGCTATGCTGATACTTGAAAAGCCATCCAATACCTGGGATATCTTTTAGCCACGGCACACCTTGATCTGATTTTGTTTCATCACTTTGATAGATACCGCCAATGACGGCGGTTTGACCGTTAGGGACAAGCACTTTCGTCGTCGCTTGGCGCGAGTTGATCGGACGCGCGCCGGATGACGGATCAGCGATAGCACCCGGATATTGCCGAACGAGATCGACGTCAAGAATAACACTGCCCTCAGCCGTGATCTGAGGAGTAACAGTGAGGTGAAGCTCCCAGTTCGTTAGGACCGGTTGAGATGTCTCAGTTTGTGTTTGCGTATCGATGATATGGGTGACGTAAACAGTTTGGCCCTTTTGAATAATTTCGGCTTTTTCTTTATTCATCGTCACAATTCGCGGCGCCGATATGATGCGGGCTAAATTATCAGTTTGGGCAAGGGCCAAAGCCGCATTGAGATCGCCCACAAAATTGAGGACACCGACATTCAAATTCGCATTGCCAAATCCGCTAAACCCGCTCGCACCGGATGGAATTGGCGAAACGTTCAAGCCTGCTAAATAGTCAATCGGAGCGCCAGAAAACCCACCGGTAGACGACACCATTGTGGGGATACCCGAAAAGCCCCAGTTCACTCCAATATCACGCGAAAAATCTTCATCCGCTTCAACAACTTTGCCTTCGATCATCACTTGCGCCGGTGGAATGTCCAGCGCCTTAATCAAACGGGACACTCGATCCAAAACATCGGCCGTGTCGGTTATAATTATCGAACTTGTGCGCGGGTCGCTCACCACCTGCCCCCGCGAAGGAGTTAGAAATGGTTTAATCTGCGTTTGAAGATCTGTGACATTGGCGTAGCTGACCGGAATCACTTTGACTTTCATCGGGGTCAAATTCTCTTGAGCATCAACGATAGCTTTGGCTTCTTTGGCCTCAGCTTGTAGCGTCGCCAGCTTGGTGATGCGGAGCACATTGCCTTGCCGAATGTATCCTAGATCTTTTGAGCGCATGACTATGACCAGGGCTTGATCCCATGGCACTTGGCGAAGTTTGAGCGAAATTTTACCTTGGACGTCATCGGCGATAACGATGTTCACGCCGCTTTCATCGGCGATAAATTTAATGACATCGCGAACGTCGGCATCGTCCGTCTCAATAGAAATGGGCCGCCCAAAAAACTTGTTGTCTCCCGTCAGAAACTCGTCAAGCGTGCGCGCGCCTAAAATCCGTTCCGATTTTTCTGCTTCAGCAACGTTGTATGAAGCTTTGTCACTCGCGGTATAATGCGTACTTTGACCACCGCCTTCGGCCTCAACTGCTTGTTGGCCAGGAGTCCCGGGAGTTAGAAGAATGGCATTGCCCACTTGTGAGATAACCGGTTGCTCGGCGCCCTTCATTTGAACGACAATTCTCGCAACGTCGCCACCTGGGTTTTCGTAGGCGTTGATTGCGCCAAATGGAGTGTCGAAATCTTTCATGATGAAGGGGCGCTGTAACTGTTCAGAAAGTTTAGAGTTTGGAATTTCAACGACAGTCTGATTCAGGCCTCTGTTCGTACGGATTGTGTATTCGGTCGGTTGATCAGTTTTGATCTCCACCGTCCCGCCATTTGCCGACGAAAGAAAACGAATACTCTTGACCATCGTCGCCGGTGCCTCATCTGACGGAGCCGGCGGCTGTGTGGCTTGCGACGTTGATTGTTGCGCCTCTTGCACAGAAGGCTGCGTCGGCGGGGGTTGCTGTTGAAATGCCGGTGGTTGTTGCGCCGATTCTGCCGGTTGAGCGGGCGCGGTCTGGTCAGATGTACCTTGCGTTGGTGCGGCCTCCGTCGATTGATCGTCGAAATCGTCTAGCGTGCTATCCATTTTGTCCGATTTATCAGTTGCCGTCGCATCCCCCGTATCGGCCGCAGCTTGATTGTCTGGCCCAACCTGATTGTCGGCGGCTGTCGCCCCACTGTTGTCGGCGGAAGTATCGCCACTATTTGAACTGTTCGCGAGTTCGTTCATCAAATCCTGATCTTTTGGAGAGCTGGATGCGCAGCGAACAAGCGCAAAAATAGCAAGCACTCCAAATAGTAATTTGAGCTTTGGCATTGACGTGATCATCCCTCACCCCTAGTTGCTTTTTTCCTGATCAATGTGCAATACACGAGTCGAATATGTCGCCTGACCACTAAATTGACTCGGTTCAACCACTACAACTTCTCCCTCACGAATCGCCGCTATATATCCATGTTTGCGGCCAATACGATCGTCAAGTCCGAGAGTATGGACCTCCCCACCCGGATCGACGAACATGGCTTTGGGATGTCTGACATTCCACATAATCCCAACTAATTTTATTGCGTCTAGGTCGTAACGTTCCAATGGCGAACCCGGCAACATTGGGTTACTTGATGCGTTGCCAATTGATATTGGCGGCTGAAACGGATTACGGCGCCCGGCACGCGCATCGTAAACGAACGGCGCTAAAAATGTGACGTCATCTCCAACAGACGTACTGGGCGCCGCATTTGACGACGCTGGCGCCGAAGACGTCGTCGCTGCGGTCGGCACGCTTGTCGGCGGTGGCATCACAGGAGTTGCGGCCATAGCGGTGGCACATGCGCCGATAATTGATATCAAAATGAACCAGGGGATCACTTTTCGCCCCCCTTGGTGTCACTCAAGAAACGATACGCCGCCAGGCTTGCATTGAAATTAAGAACGGGCACCGACGACTTCTGGTCAAGCCCGCCCTGCTGCTGCGCGCTCATATCCAGAGATTCGACGGTCACAATTTTATCAAGAGCCGTCAGCGCCGACATAAATTCCATGACCTGATTGTAGGTGCCGATGAGCTGAACCGAAACTACGATCGGTTTAAAAAATGCGGCATCACCTTTGCCACGATCCGATGACGAACGAAAAGATTCATTCGGGGCGATCGAATTGATTTGTAAGCCAAGGGTTTTGGCCTGGTTCGAAAGCGTTTGCATAAACTCGAGCGAGGTCAGCTCGCTGGGGATGGCCTTCAACACGGTTTGCATTTCGGCGCCCAGGGCGGCCTTGACCTTAACGAACGTCTTCGCGTCCTCGATGGCTTTGTTAATGCTCGCAATTTTATTTTGATCTTGCGCGATTTGTTGCCGAGCCACTTGAATTTGCTTTTGCAAAACGGAGCCGTCGTCGTACATGAAAAAATAATAGGCCGCTCCGAGCGCAAGACCGATGACCAATGCTCGACCGACCGTTAAATTATAAAAAAACTGTGCCATTAGTCCGTGGCCCCCATATCGCTTGATATTTCAAACGACTTAAGAGTCCCCAACTTGCCGTCACTTTCATCCACGGCCTTCAGCAAAAGCACGTTCTGAAAATAGGATTTGTTTTGCTCAAGAGCGTCCAAAAACCGATTCAATTGATCGTCAGTCATCGACGAACCCAAAAGCTTCATCTTGTTTTTTTTGAAAGTTAACGAACTCAGCCAAAGCTTATCGGGAATATTATTTTGAATGTAATCGATCGCTTTTATTTCACGCAACCTTGTCTTCGAAAGACCCTTGATGATTTTAATTCTCCGCTTAAGCTCTTGGATGTCCTTCTGCATTCTTTTTGCCTGATCAGCTTCGGCCTGATGCTGTTGGATCTGCCGATCAAGGTCCGTGGCTTTCGCGCGAGCGCCGGCGAGCTGATCTTCGAGATTTGAAATGTTGAATTTTTGATAGGCGAATAACCCTCCGGCCCATATGATTATCAAAATAATTTTTATTGCGTTAGACTTCGTTTCGCTCGAACCCGAAATCTCGGTTGATGTCGAGGCGGGCATGTCGCCAATTTGCGTGGAGACCGTGCCGACATATGTTCCGCCACGATTTTTTAAAAGATTGACTCGGATCAATCAGTCCTCCACACGGCGCATTCCGAGCCCTACGGCCACGGCCGCGAGATCGCGAATTTGCTCAATGTAACTTGGCGAAAACGCCTTCGGATTGATTTTGACGCCCAAGAATGGATCCAACTTTTCGCAGGGTACGATTTTACTGAGCCGGTCCTGAAGACCAACGGTTCGCGACGCTCCACCCGTCACGAAACAGCGTGTGATGGAATGGGAGCTTGCCGAGTTCAGGTAGAAGTCAAAGCTTGCCTTGATTTCATCGCTCACAACTTCGCTCGTGGCACTGAGGATGTCTTGCGCTTCGGCCGGCGCGGTTTTATCCTTGCCAATGCTGAGCTTAATCGCCTCGGCTTCTTCTTGACTCACGTTGAGGCCTTTTTGCAAATCAGCGGTATAATTAGCG
>DAIDJH010000062.1 GCA_027451425.1 Bdellovibrionales bacterium
GCGAGGTTTCGGGGGGATGGGGTAAGCAATAAGCGCCGGGGGGTTCGGCATTTGCTCATCGCTTACCCTTCTCTATTGCAAGCTATGCCAGCTTCAGATCGTAACCAATCCATCCCCATATCAATTTGGCTCGGCACAATTCATTTTGCGCCGTTTCTCGTCCTACATTTGTCAAAACTTTGGTCAGGGACCTTTGATCATGGGAGTTGCCGAGGAGCCCTTCCAGTAATGAGCGCAGCAATAAAAGACACTGCCGCAAGGACTAGAAAGACAAAAAGTAAAACGCGACCCATTTCCATCGTAAGTCCCGCAATGCCGTACGCCCCAAAAATAAACGTGACGATTGCGAGAACAAAGAAAGATATTGCGGCACGAATCATAAATCCTCCTCTGCGCGTAAGCCCGGCATCGCCACCACCGCCTCGCGCGCTTATTTTGTTTTGTTAACACCCGCTTCACAATTTTTTGCGCCCAGCGTATGTGGATTCTTCTAAGCAATGTCAATTCCACATAAATTGCAGATCGCTTATGTTTTTATTTATCGCCAGTTTTTTACGTGCACAAAAGGAACGGCGAATTGAGAACAAAATGGACCTGTGGTAATTTTCCTTGGGTCACAAAATTTCGGTCGAGCATTGCAGTTGCGGAGCAAACAAAATTGACTTCTGAAAAACAAAACGAAGACCGTCACATTGCCGTCGTTGACGACGATAATGATATCCTGGACCTAGTGCGAGCATTTTTTCAACCCAAAGGCTTTCGCGTGACCTGCTTTTCGGATGCAGAAACAGCACTGGCCATGCTTCAAAGTAAAGGCGCTGACAATAAATGGGACGTGCTCATCACCGACTTGCAACTCCCCAACATGTCGGGTTTTGATTTTATCGAACAGACAAAGCGGGTAAGACCAGACTTGCCAATCATACTCATCACCGTTTCGAAGTCCGTGGAAGTCGCCCTCGATGCAATAAAAAAAGGCGCCTACGACTTTCTTGTTAAACCGTTGCACTTCCCGCAACTGTTGGTTTCAGTCGAGCGCGCCATCCATCTGAATTCTTTAAAAGAAAACATCGGTGAGCTTCGCGAGCACATCAAAGGAAGCGACACAATCACGAACAGCAATATTATTGGAAGAAGTCCGAATTTTATAAATGCACTTGAGATCGCAAAAAAAGTCGCGCGCAGCACGGCCAATGTTTTTATTTACGGCGAAAGCGGAACGGGCAAAGAAGTAATTGCGCGCTTCATCCACTCTGAAAGCCCAAGAAAAAACGGCCCGCTTGTGGCAATTAATTGTTCCGCGATACCTGAAAACTTGCTGGAGTCAGAGCTCTTCGGTCATGCCAAGGGCGCGTTTACGGGCGCACATGAAAAAAAAGCCGGGCTTTTTGAAGAGGCCGAGGGCGGAACCCTTTTCTTAGATGAGATCGGTGATCTGAGCTTGCAACTTCAAGCAAAGCTTCTGCGCGTGTTGCAAGAAAAGAAAATTCAGCGCGTTGGAGAAAACCAGCTGCGCTCGATCGATGCGCGCGTAATCTCAGCCACTCACAAAAACTTGCCACAAGAAATTGCGGCCGGAACTTTTCGCGAAGACCTATACTATAGGCTCAATGTAATTCCCATTCATTTGCCCCCGCTACGCGAACGGGCAGAGGACATTCTGCCGCTTGCTGAAAGCTTTTTAAAAAAATTCTCCATGATCAATGGCTCGCCCGCTCGCACGTTTTCAAAAGAAGCAATCAAGTTTATGCTGGATTACCCATGGCGTGGCAATGTTCGCGAACTTGAAAACGCCGTTGAGCGCGCAGTTGTCATGGCCACAGAAAGCGAAGTGAAGTACGCCAATTTTTTAATGGCGAATCCGGAGCTTCTGACGGCCGAATCCGCCGTAACCTCAGCGCCGATTTATCAGGCGGATGATTTCTTTATTAAGTACACCGGGAGCCTGCTCAAACTGCAAGATGTGATTCAAAAATATGTGGAGTATGCCGTTTCGAAAAATGCCGGAGCTAAAGATAAAACCGCACGCGAGCTCGGCATTGATCGAAAAACTTTATACAAGCGTATGCGCCTTGCCGACGCCGCTCCGTTTTAGAAATTCGGCTCGCGTCGCTGCAATCCATTTATCAAAATCTCGAATGAGAGCCGGCCCCTCACGGCGCAATCGCCCCTGATTGGCGTCGTGAATTCGGCGCGCCAATTTTTCAAGATCGTAAAAGCCATAGGTCGCGGCATTCCCCAGCAATTGATGCCCAATCCGCCTGAACTCGTCGGCGCGATTTCGTTCTAGCGACACACGAAGTTTGGTGAGATCCGATTCGCGGCGCTCGAAATAATTAAGATACATTTGTTGCGTGATATGCAGTTCCATTGGCGTTCTGGCGACTGTATGCCGACTGCGACGCTGATGTAAGTCGAATTATATTTTTTTAATGCCCGATCGGGTGCCAAACGGTTTTAAATTCGACAAAACTCGCGATGCGCTCCAGCCCTATATTTATGTCGCCATTTTGTGCGCCGTCTTTCGATTCAAAACAGACGACACGCTTCATATTTTCAGCACCCAATGTTTTCAGTTTTTCACGAACCGTATTATCGGAGCCCACATAACTAATGCTTTGAACCTCCATGTGCGAGGCGAAATGCTCGAGCAATTCACTTCGATGACCCGTCAAAAGATTCACAACTCCCTTTGGCAAATCAGAAGTCGCAAAAATCTCAGCTAACGGCGCCAGGAGTGGCGCAACTGCCCCTGGCAGGAGCATCGTAACCACGTTGCCGCTGGCTATGATAGACGCCATTGTTGCGATAACTGTTGGCAGCGCAGTCACAGCCCCGTCATCGTCGTCAAAAATCATCGCCACACAACCAACCGGTTCCGGCGTGGTGAACGCATGATGCGGCCCACTCACGGGATTTACGCATCCGCTCAATTGAGAAAATTTATCCGCAAAACCAGCGTAATAGACAAACGCGTCGATCACTTCATCAACAGCCAAATGAGCGTCACGCGCAGAGACCCCGCCCACTTTCTCCATAACCGACACCATTTCTTCGCGATGACCCTCGGTCATTTCAGCCATGCGGTATATGATTTGCGCGCGGTTATAGGCAGATCGCCGTTCCCACTCGGCGCGGGCTGAAAGTGCTGCGGTAACGGCATTGCGGAAATCCTTACGCGAGGCCCGGCACAAGTGCGCAAACACTTTTTGTGTACCATGCTCATAGGCTGGAAAGCTTCGCCCTGATTCTGTACGCGGGAATTCACCGCCAATAAAAAGCTTAATTGTTTTGGGGACTCGCAAATTTCTCTTATCCATTATTTACCTCGCACGTCTAAATATGCAGAAAGACCATGCCGCCCACCTTCACGACCCCAACCGCTTTCGTTGTATCCGCCAAACGGCGCCGACGGATCAAACTTGTTGTACGTATTGGCCCACACCACCCCCGCCTTCAGTTGTCCTGCCACCTTGTGAATTTTCGCTCCCTTTTCTGACCACACTCCCGCGGCGAGACCATACGGAGTGTCGTTCGCTTTCACGACCGCTTCTTGCGCGGTTCGAAAGGTTGAGACCGCAAGCACCGGCCCAAAAATTTCGACTCGGCTTAGCGTAAAACTTGAGGAGACATTCGAAAAGAAACAAGGTCGCTGAAAGTATCCCTTTTCCGGTAACGCGCACTTTGGTTCAAAGAATTCGCCGCCTTCATCTTTACCAAGCTGAATCAATTTGCCGATTTTTTTAAGCTCTGCTTCAGAATTGATTGCGCCGATGTCTGTATTTTTATCCAGCGGGTTGCCCACGCGGAGTTGAGCGATTCGTTTTTTCAACTTCTCGACGAAGTCGTTTGCAATCGACTCCTCTAGGAGGAGCCTCGAGCCCGCGCAGCACACATGTCCTTGATTGAAGTAAATTCCATTTATCACACCTTCAAGGGCCTGATCGAGAGCGGCATCTTCAAAAATAATGTGGGCGGACTTGCCGCCAAGCTCAAGCGTCAATCGCTTTTTCGTACCCGCGACGGCACGTGCGATTATTTTGCCCACTTCAGTTGACCCCGTGAAGGCAACCTTATTGATGTCAGGATGGTTCACGAGAGCTGCGCCCGTGGCTCCGGCGCCGGTGACAATATTCACTACTCCCTCTGGCAGACCGGCATCTTGAAAGATTTGCGCCAAAAGCAATGCCGACAGAGACGTCGTTTCAGCAGGTTTCAGTACAACTGTATTGCCGCACGCGAGAGCTGGCGCAATCTTCCACGCCGCCATAAGAAGTGGAAAGTTCCACGGGATCACCTGGCCCACAACCCCGAGCGGAGCAATACTCTGCCCCGGGAACGCATACTCGAGCTTATCGGCCCAACCAGCATGATAGAAAAAATGTGCCGCCACGAGCGGGACGTCAATATCGCGCGATTCACGAATGGGTTTACCGTTGTCCATTGTTTCAAGTACAGCAAGCTCGCGCGCGCGCTCTTGAATGAGGCGCGCAATTCGAAACAAATACCGACCGCGCTCTTTACCACTCATCTTCGACCAAATTTGCTCATACGCCTGCCGAGCGGTTTTTACGGCAAGATCCACGTCTTTTTCATTTGCTTCAGCAACTTCAGCAAGGCGCTCGCCCGTCGCCGGGTTTATAGTCGGGAAATACCGCCCGCTTGTCGGCTCAACAAATTTGCCCCCAATAAAAAGACGGTTGCGCTTTTCAATTTGAACAATATCAGTCGACTCGAGTGAAGGGGCATACTCAAATTTCACTGCGGACTTGCCCCCCGCCACCGCTTTCGCCGGCGCGAATTTCGATACGTTCGTCGTACTCGCCTTCGCCGACGCTCTTTTCTGTGCACGCTTATTGGTCATTTTCATAATCCCCTAGTCGAGAGAAAACGCACGATCGTAATAGTAGCGACCCGTCGCCTCTTTGAAAATTTGCTTTAATATGTCGTTAACCATGGCGCTCGCGCCAAAACGAAAAAGATCTGGCGTCAACCAATCGGTCCCCAAAGTTTCGTTGACCATACAGAGGTATTGTATTGCTTGTTTAGCCGTGCGAATTCCGCCGGCAGGCTTCATGCCAATTTTTTTGCCCGTTTTTAAATAAAAGTCGCTGATGGCCTGCAACATTACAAGCGTCACGGGCAACGTTGCCGCCGGTTGAATTTTACCGGTCGAAGTTTTTATAAAATCCGCTCCGGCGCGCATCGCAATTTCAGACGCCAAACGAACTCGGTCAAGCGAACCCAGCTCGCCCGTTTCAAGAATCACCTTAAGGTGCGCTTCTCCGCACGCCTCTTTGATGGCGGCAATTTCGTCAAACACAAGCTGATAGCCACCCGACAAAAAAGCTCCACGATTGATCACCATATCAATTTCTGTCGCACCCTCTGAAACGGCAAAGCGTGTATCATTTAATTTTGTTGATAGTGGAGCTTGCCCCGACGGGAATGCAGTCGCGACCGAGGCCACATTAATGCCGCTGCCCTCGAGCGCCTTCACCGCCACTGAAACCATCGATGGATAAATGCAAACAGCGGCAACGGACGGGATCGGCGGCAAATTTTTCGTGCGCGCGACACTTGCGAAAACATCGGGTGGAACTGGATGCCTTGCCTTTTCACACAATTGCTTCACACGACCTGGCGTGTCCGCCCCCTCAAGCGTTGTCAAATCACACATCGAAATCGCCAAATAAAGCGCGTGGAGTTTAGAATCTTTTTTGATGCTTCGTTTTGTAAAAAAGTCGGCCCGCTCTATGGCGCCCACTTCATCGACCGCCGGAACAACAACCGCGAGCGATCGCCCTTCTTTGTCGATCATCGAAACACTACGCATAACAGTCCCCCGCCGCCACAGTTACGCCATAGGCAATGGGTTGTCAAATTGCTCCCATTTCGCCGGCTTAAATGACCCGCTAAATTCCCATATTCAAAATGAAATTAAAACTGTTGTCATTCATGCTGACACTGCCCGAATGCATTCTAAGCCAATTCGCATACTCTATCGCGCCCGAAAGAAATTGGTTAAACCGATAGCTGATACCCGGCACGTACGTGATGTCGTGAATGTTTTCATCGTGGTAGTAGCCATCGCTATAGTTAAAATAGGCCTGGCACCTGCCGAATTTATAACTTGTCCCCGCCCAATAATAGTCGATACTTTTTGAGGGCTGATCGTATAATGGAAAGTCTGTCACCGTGTAGCCTTGTTGATGGGCCCACTCGAAGAAAATAGCCCAGTTGACATGCGCGAAGGTAACATCAGCCGCATAACGATTGACATTAAATCGCCGCGGCAGAATCGGCGAAAGATCCGCGAGCAAATATTCATAATTAAGCCCCAGCGTCAGCTTATTGTTGTGCGGGAGCGTAAATGTCGGCTCAAGGCGAAGAATGGCCTCATTACGGCGGTGCGCTCCGGGTACAGACACGGCATCGCGGCCCGACTGACAACCCCGTATGAAATTTCCGTTGCTGTCGATGCACGTCGACTCGATCGGCGCACCGTCACCCGTTTCTTCACCGTTTAATCCGCCTTCGCCTTTTTGGCCGTACGGATCAAGCGAACCATTTGTTGACCCGTCTATCACAAAATATTGCGCGTAATAATTCAACTTCCAGCCGCGAAGATTTGGCAGACTTCCCTCTAGCGAAACACCATTGTCGGGATTTAACACCAGCCCATCGTAATACAAAACATTGCCGTAATAAGAGCCATCCCAAAATTTACCGAAATGGGTGTACTCCTTGCCAACTTTAACAATGTAATTCGCTCCACGGTAATACCCGTATGCCTCTTGAAACCAAATATTGCTCGGATAATAGCCGCGAAATTTATGCTCGCTGAACCGCGTCTCAGCATGAACGCCATACCTTTCATAAGTGATGTCTGTGTCGAGATATGCGAAGTAAATCGAAAAATTTTCGTCGATGTAAGATTGATTGGGCCGATAATACCAAAGCGTCGCCCCACCGTGAAAATCAAACTGGGGCTGATCATTAACCCTTTCGGATCCCCATTTGTACGTCGGCAGATCGCGGACAGGGACCAGGCCTTGACCCAATGCATATCTACCAAAAGCCAGGGTTATCAAAAAAAACAGCACGAACCGCTTCAATATAAGCCCCCCGCAGTGTCAAAATCGTAATGACAATACGTTAGGTACCTCGTTTAATTGAAATTATGAAGCTTAAAATTTTAGCAACGCTCCTGCTCGTCACGTGTTTTGTGTCGTCGATCGGCCTCGCCGAAATTGTAATCAATCCGCAATCTGACTTCGGCCAGTACGAATCGTATGGGATGTTTTTTGATCCCCAGTCGGATCTTTACGGTAGAAGTGGTGGCAATGCGTGGGGCGCGCTCGGTGGCGCCGTTGCCCTTTTAGGGTTCCCCGATCTTAAATATCCAGGCCAACTTGTTATTCACGGTTCAGCCAATGCCTCTTACCGTCTGCAAGACACCAACGGCATGACCGAGACAAAATTTGAGACGATCGACGCCCGCGTCGGCTTAAGTTACGACATGGAGTTTACCAAAACTTGGCGCATGGCCGTGATTTGGACCCACGAGTCCGGGCATATTTCTGACAATATTGCCGATCCTAGCTTGATCGGCCTGGATGTCGGTAACGAATCACTCGATCTTCGCGTCGTCCACGATATTGACCGGCGCTGGCGATTTGGCGGCGGGCTCAAACCCTATCTTATGTCCCACCCCAACATGAAATTCTTATGGGCCGAACAATTTGCCGAATGGCACCCCATGGGCGCATCACCCAACCCCCAGCACTTCCGTCCATACTTTGCGGTCGGTCTCACCGAAGGCGGCGTCAAAGACATGAACTTAACGGTGAACGTTCAGGCTGGTCTGGCCGCAGCCGATCATTTTAGCGAGGGGCACTCTCAGGGAATTCGAGCCGTCATAGGTTATTACAACGGAAACGACCCGCGCATGAAATATCTGCAGTACAGATACGACACCCAACAGTTTTTGTATGCGGGGCTCGCATTTGATTTGTGATTACTCGAAACAACACGCGCCCGGGCGTCACTTAATTTAATAAAACCTTGTGCTCGATACAGCGCTCAATCTGATTTTCTTCTATTAACTTGCGGCTTTCACGCCTGGCCCGTTCGTCTGACCATGATTCGTTCTCCGCCCGCAGCTTTGTGGCGAGATCTGAAAGTGCCAATCCCTCCACAGCGTCGTGCCAAATTTTTTTCTCACCCAGAACTTTTGCAAGACCCCAGTTGGCGTTAAAAAAATCCCACTCGACATATGACGTCTCATTCACGCCTATATTACGAATCAAAATAAATCCGTCGCTCGCCGTGATTTTCGCAGGTTTGCGAAGTTGGTACTGGTAAACTCGTGCGCTCTTACTTAAGTCGCGCATCCGATAGATGATCTCATATTTAATATTTGGAATCAGCGGGAGCGGCGCTT
>DAIDJH010000063.1 GCA_027451425.1 Bdellovibrionales bacterium
AGCGATATTGAAACGCATCTCGCTTCTCATTTAACCCGGACCATTCCAACACGCGTAAATTCTTCTTTTTACTCAAAATGACGGCCGCGTGGGGTGTGATTTCTGGAGCGACAATACACTCCAAAAACAATCCGCTTAAAATTTCAGCGGCCGCGATGTCGAGAGAAAAATTGACGGCAATAATTCCGCCAAATACGGATTGCGGGTCCGATTCGATAGCCAATTTCACCGCTTGAGACGGCTCACGTTCGCTCGCTACTCCGCACGGGCTGTTGTGTTTCACAGCGACGCAGGTCGGGGCATCATTGAACTCGCGCACCGTCGAAATTGCCGCTTCGAGATCGACGATGTTATTGTACGACAATTCTTTACCTTGCAAAATTTTAGCCTGGTGAAGACCAGCCGTTTCGCCACGAACACGAAACCATGTCGCTCGCTGCTGCGGATTCTCACCATAGCGAAGTGTGCGCACGTGCTCGCCACCAAGGCCGTGATCACGAAAATCGAGTTCGCGTTCACCGGCAAAGTGTCTGGCGATCATGGCGTCATACGCTGAGGTGTGCGCAAAAACCTTGGCGGCAAGGCTTTGTCGATCATCCTTCTGTAGGCCATCGGGATTTTCAAGAACGCGCGCATAGTCGGATGGATCACAAATAACCGTGACACACTCGAAGTTCTTTGCCGCCGCCCGCAAAAATGACGGCCCACCAACATCAATTAACTCAACCGAAGGCGACGATTCGAACGGATACAAATTGCCGATAACTAAGTCGAACGGTTCGATACCGAATTCGCGAAGCGCCTCTTGATCGTCAGCATGACCAGCGCGGGCCAGCAGCGCCATGTGGATTTTCGGATGAAGCGTTTTGACTCGCCCATCCATCACTTCTTGAAAACCCGTCTGCTCCGAAACGTCAATCACTTTGAGTCCCGACTTGCGCAGGTGCTCCGCCGTGCCGCCAGTAGAAACAATACGAAGGCCATCGTGCGCTAGCGGTTTTAGAAACTCGACAAGTCCTGTTTTATCGGAACAACTCACCAGCGCATTTTTAAATGTATATTTTTTCTTCGCACTCATGATCACCGTTAAAATGCGTAGCGTGACGCAAACAGCTTCAAATCGTCATTTGTCAGATAAAGACCCGCACCGACAAATGCGCTACGCAAAAGCGGGTTTGACAAATTATCTCCACCACCGACCAAATATAATCCCTTAAACAAGTTGTAACGCAAATATGCGCGGATGATTGTATCTTCAAAATTGAAGGCTTCAAACGATGCACGCAAAGTATGATGGAGCATATGATAATCGATACCAAAGCCACCTGAAGTTTCAAACATACCGGCCTTGAATGTAAAGTCGTAGAAGTTCTTGGCAAAAAGAGCGTTGAACTTCACCTGGTTATGATAGGCCATCGTCTCTGTGTATTTTTGGTTGTACGTCCCCGAATCTGTGGTGTCAGTTACCGTTACGTAGCCGCGCGGATCGTCGACGATGCCAAGCTCGTAATAACGATCAAGACCCGGCTGAATACGGACGTTAATAAACGATTGGATAAGTCCGGCCGATGCTAGATATTCGGAGTGGTAGTCAAACGCCGTCTCCATCGTGTCGGCACCGCCCAAAAAATCATCGATCTTATCAAGATCAGTATTAATTTTGGTGGCCGTATCATCGTCGTTGATCAGCTCACCGAGCGTGCCCTGCCCGCTGTTCACTTTATCCGTGATCTGCTCTATGTTGTCGGCGCTTTTTTGAATGCGGTCGATACTCGTCGCGACTTTATGCCAAGTCGAACCGAAGCCTTCCGGCCCCTGATCTTTCATGACCTTGCTGAGCTCTGCCGTGATCGTGTTGATGTTATCGATGATGCTATTAAGTTCACCCTTATTTTGGCCGGTGATTTGCGCCAAATCACCCGAAACTTTTTCGATGTTTTTCAAAATACGGCCAAGCGTGGTTTTGTCATCTCCCGCTGGCCCCGTCGCCTTTTTGATCGTGTCGGCCACTTGATTAAGAGAATCGGCAATTTTACCAACCTGCTTCAACAACGAATTCATCGAACCTTGATCGTTTGTTGTCAAAATTTGTGCGCCATCCGGCAGTTCAGGGTCACCCGAATTACCCGGCACAATTTCAACGTGACGATCTCCCAGTATCCCATCGGAGCGCAACTCGACATAACCCGACGTATGCATTTTCACGTCGCTCGAAATCACGACGTAAATGCGGGCTTTGCCGCCGTCGAGTTTAATTTTTTCGATCGAGCCGACTTTAATCCCTGCCGTTTTAACCGCACTGTTTTCGACTAGACCGCTCGCATCGCCGAGATCGAAGTAGTAGGTGTGCGTGCGTGAAAATAGGCCTGGCCCCTGACTCACTTTGAGCGACATGAATCCAATGAGACTTGCAACAGTCACGACGAGCGCGCCAACTTTGAATTCCGGCGTTCGAATCATGATTCGTCCTTCTTGAATCCTTTTTCCAAAAATTTCCGCACGAGCGGAATTTTCGAATCAAAAAACGTTTGTCGATCGCCTTGCAAAAGCACACCGCCCTTATCGAGCATCACGATGAAGTCACTGATTCGAAAGGCCGCGGGTAGATCGTGACTCACCATAATGCTTGTCGAGCCTTTGTTTTTTTCATGCGTGCTGAGAATCAAATCATCGACCATTTCGGTGAGAATCGGATCCAGACCGGTCGTTGGCTCGTCGTACAAAATGATGTCAGGATCCAGAGCCAATGCGCGCGCGAGGCCCACACGCTTTCTCTGACCACCGGAAAGTTCTTCGGGTAATTTTTGAAAATGCTTTTCGTCCATACCGGAATCGTTGAGTTTTCTCGCCGCCGTTTCTCTTATCCGCTTCTCGCCCCACTCCGGCCGATGCTCGACCATCGGAAAACCTACATTTTCAATGACCGTCATATCGTCGAAGAGGGCACTGTTCTGAAATAATACACCTAAATGGCAGCGAAATTCAGTCAACTCTTCATAGCTTAAGTCGTTCAGGACCTTACCAAGCACCCGGACCTCGCCTTCAGTCGGTGAAATCAACCCCAAAATGTGCTTAAGTAAAACTGATTTGCCCGTTCCGCTGAATCCGATAATTGCGGTAATTTGCCCTTTCGGAACGATTAAGTCCAAGTCGTTAAGCACATACTCACGGCCGTCGAACGTTTTCTTTAAATGCCGAATCTCTACCGCCGCTTCCATTTCACGCAATCCCGATCACTTTGTAATAAAAGCGGATGACGTTGGTCAGAAAGAAATTGGTCACTATGATGAGAACCATGCTATACACGACGCCGCTATTGGTCGCTTCACCGACGCCTTTGGCACCGCCTTTTGTCGCATACCCGCGATACGTGCAGACGGCCGCGAAGATCATTCCGAACACGGCGGACTTAATTAACCCTTCATTAATATCGCGCGGGTGCAGCCAACCCTGAATTTTATCGAAGAAAATCGCGTGATCGAGACCCAAAACTTTCACGCACAAAAGATAGGCGCCGAACATTGCCACAAAATCGAAAACCCCGCACAAAAGCGGCATTGCCACAACTGCCGCCAAAATTCGCGGCGAGACGAGATACTGTATCGGGTTAATTCCCATCACTTCTAGCGCGTCGATTTGCTCCGACACGCGCATCGTACCAATTCGCGCGGCCATTGCCCCACCGGCTCGAGCGGCGACAATCAATCCGGTAAGCACCGGACCCAATTCACGGCTAATCCCCAGCGCGACTGTTGGGCTCACTAAATTTGTTGCGTTGACCAAACTGAACCCTAAAAAAATCTGATACGAGAGCGCCATGCCGGTGAATGCGCCGGTGAGAACGATAATCAAAATCGATTCATTGCCTATGAACTCCATGTGCTTGATGAACTCGCCAAAGCGTTGCGGTTTGACAAAAGCGAGCTGCATCGCTTGAGCGAAAAAAAGAACGGTCGTACCTGTGGCGATAAAAAAATCGTAGACGGTCTTCCAAATCTGCAAGAAGAAATCGTCGATCCCTTCATTGAGTTGGTTGCGAATTTTCATCCACGTCTTGAACATAGTCCGCTCACACATACACTCTCGGCAACCGCGCGCTGAAATTCGTCAAAATTTCATACGCGTTTGTGCCGGCTAAATCCGCCAATTCTTGCGCCGTGATCGACGCCGAACGACCGCCAAAGTTTTGCGATCCAAGCACAGTCACTTCATCGCCCACAGCTGCGCCTACGTCGGTCAAATCAATCATCGTAAAATCCATACAAACTGTACCCACAACCGGCACGAGTTGCCCTCGGCAGACCATATTGGATTTTGAAGATAACCGTCGCATGTACCCGTCGGCATATCCTACGGGGACAACGCCGATTGTCGATTCGCGCTTCACCTGAAAGCGGCCACCATAAGAAACCGTTTCGCCGTTTGCAAGTTTTTGCACGTGGACCACTTTACTGATGACGCGCATGACTGGGTGCAATTCAATTTTTTCATAACGAGATTCTAACTCGGAGCTTAAGCCCGCAACCGATGCCTTCACCCCATAGAGAGAAATTCCCGGCCGCCCACCACAATATTTTAGATACGAGTTTTCGGGTTGTAAAAATCTTGCAAGACATGCCGAGCTATTGAGCACATGCGGGAAAATTTTATCACCTTTAAAAAACTCAAAGATTTTCGAAAAAATTTCGAGCTGCTTACGGGCACGCCCATTTTCTTGCAACGCATCTTCGCCGCTAAGCAAATGAGTGCAAACGCCTTTGACTGTAAGTTTTTTGTTAGAACTTTTCAAAAAATAGTCAGCTAACTTTTTTGCTTCGTTTGGCGGAAATCCCAGTCGGCCCATCCCCGTATTGAATTTCAAATGAATGTTGAAAGATGAAATGCCCGATGCTTTTTTCACTGAATCGATTGCCGATTCGAGCGAATGCACGCCATCCCACGAACTCACGACAGGCGTAAGTCGGCAAGCGACCACGGCCTCAGCCGAAAATTTATCCGCAAACGGTTGAAAAACTAAGATTTCAGCCTCACGAAACTGTTCGCGCAGTTGAACCCCTTCTTCAACAAGGGCAACCCCGAAACAATTGGCGCCCTCTTCAATCAAAGCTTGCGCACACTCTATATCTCCATGGCCGTAGGCGTTTGCCTTCAACATGGGGCAAAAAAATTGTTTGGCGCCGACGATATTGCGCAAAACACGATAGTTGTGTCGCAGATTTTTCAAATTAATTTCAGCCCGCAGCGGACGAAAATTCACAATTCGCTCCGCACTTCAGAGATAGCAACAGAATCGGATGTGATTGCTGGAATTTTACACAAAACCTGAAATCCTTCGAATTCAATCGACTCCACCAAGATTTCGCCCTGCATTTCAGCCAACCAGGCCTTGGCGAGCGCGAGATCCAACCCGCTATTTCGCCCGCGGCGCACTTCAAATGGAGTAAATAATTTTCGTCTGATGTCGCGAGAAAGCTCGCGGCCATGCGCTTCGATGCGGACTTCAACCATTCCGCCTAATTTTCGCGCATGAATTGAAACGCGACTCTTATCCAAGCCCTCCGACAAAATAGGCGGCTGGACCTCACTCACATAATTGACGGCAAAATCGAGAAGAGCCGTTATCGCCGCCTTTAGGCGGTCAAAATCCGCTTTTACACGCAGCCCAGGCTGAAAGTGATCGTCGACTACAATGCGCCGCTGTCGCCACTCTTCTTTCTTTGTGGCGATTGCCGAAAACAAAAGGCTTGGTAAATCGATAATATCCAATTTTATTGCCGGTAAGCGGGTTTCACGGCTCAGCGAATCGACAAATTGATAAATTACCTTCGCGTCGTCTTTAAGTTGCTGAAGGTGCTTTTTCACATTGAGCGTCGAACTTGATAGTTGCGCATCGAGCAGCTGCAAAAATCCGGCAATCGCGGTCGTCGGCACACGCAAGTAATCAACGACCGCGCGTAAAAACTCATCCTGCTCAAGTGAGTTTGTCTTTTGTTCATTCGACAATGCCCCCACCACGACGGCGGGTTTTGCACTCACCAAACGCAAATTCTGCTCAAGTAATTCCCGTTGACTGCGCTCGTTGCCAAGCCCCACCATCACAATCGCCGTCATCGTTGCCGCAGCTAACAACGCAAAGACAAAAAACGATAAAAATACAGGGCTCAAAATCGTCAGCGCGTCCGGGAGCGTGCGCGAGGCGACTACATAGAGATTGCTGCCCTCAACGCGTTCAAATCCACCAATAAATTTTCTATAGCCGACGCGAAAGTTTTTGATGCGCTCCTGTTCCGGAGTTTTCAATAAATCCGCGACAATCGGGTGCGAGTCAATTTTTGAACCAACGTATTGCGCTTCGGGATAACCAACTGCGGTTCCGCTTTGATCCACGATGAACAAGTCCGAACCGCCAGTTGGATCGGCAAACGGCGCAAGCTCAAACAAACCGGGGCCCGCAAATCCAACAACGATTTGATTTATCTCTCCCGCTTGGGATGCCACTGGGATTGCCATTGCAAACATCACCTGTTGATTTGCCAGCAGCACCCGTTGCCAGTCGACATCACCTACGTTCAGCTTTGCCCAACGTGATGTATCGAGCGCGCTTTGCGCTTCATCCAAATTAAGGTCCGAAACACGCGAACGCCACCAATCAAGACTCCAGCCGTTATCGGTCTGAGTGAACGAAGCCAGCGCTTGAAATTCGCTAGATAAAAAGGCCGCATCAGGCTTGGGCGCGCTTTTTTCTTTCGCCACCAAAAAGGCAAGCTGGCCGGCAAGCGATTGATCGAGCGCTCCACTCCACGAGCGAACCGCCTCAATTAACTTTACGATGCTCCCGCGACGGCTAACACCTGCCTGGTGTTCAAATGATTTCGCGACGATAAACCCCGTCACCGTCGCTGTTAAAAACACACCGACAAATACGCCGATAAGCAATGGGTGTCGAAGGAGTTTCATCCGTTACGATATTGTCTTCTTGACCGCGCGACTGTGCAAGCGCATAAAGCTTTCCGCTTATGTCTCAATCTCGTGACCATGTTGACTTTTTGGTGATCGGCTCCGGCCTTGCCGGGCTCGTTTTTGCCCTGAAAGCGGCGTCGATGGGGCGCGTTTTAGTCCTCAGCAAAACAAGTCTTGAACTTTCAAACACAGAAAAGGCGCAAGGCGGAATAGCTGCAGTCATGAACGGCGACCCGGACGATAGTCTAGAAAAGCACGCGCAAGACACTCTACTTGCCGGAGCAGGTCTATGCGATGAAACAGTAGTTCGTCATGTCGTCGCACAAGCGTCTGATCGTATTGGCGATTTGCAAGACTGGGGAGTTCGATTCGACCTCGACGAAAATCAGAGGATTGCCTTGGCGCGCGAAGGCGGTCACTCCGCAAGACGCATTCTTCATATCGAAGATCACACCGGGCTCGACATTCACCGACAACTTCTTTTGCGCGCCCGCGAAAATCCGAACATCGAATTGCGCGATCACCATTTTGCGGTTGAACTGATCAGTCGCCGTAACGTTGAGCCTGGTCATTTCAGTCAAGATCAGTGTCTGGGAGCATACGTTCTTGATAAAAAATCAAATGACGTTTATGTGCAGACGGCGAGCCATACGATACTTGCAACCGGTGGTGCCGGCAAAGTGTATCTCTACACTTCGAATTGGGAAGGCGCGACCGGCGACGGTATCGCGATGGCCCATCAGCTTGGCGCGCGAGTTACAAATATGGAATTCATGCAATTTCATCCGACGTGTCTTTACCATTCGAGCTCGCGAAATTTTTTGATTTCAGAAGCTCTGCGCGGTGAAGGTGGCGAACTCGTAAACGATCGCGGCGACGCGTTCATGAAAAAGCACCACCCCCTGGGGAGTCTCGCCCCCCGCGATATCGTCGCGCGCTCAATCGACGCCGAGATGAAAAAATCCGGTGCGGATTGCGTCTTTCTCGACATGACCCATAAATCAGCGGATTTTTTGCGGGGGCGCTTCCCGCAAATTTACAAGCGCTGCATGGAGTTGGGCATAGATATGGCCACGCAACCCATACCCGTCGTGCCCGCCGCGCACTATCTCTGTGGCGGTGTCATGACCGACATTAACGGCCGTACTGATATTCAAAATTTATTTGCCGTCGGCGAAACCGCCTGTACAGGACTTCACGGCGCCAATCGTTTGGCCTCGAATTCACTCCTCGAATGTTTAGTATTTTCACATAGCGCAATCGAGTGGATTCGCGCCAACGAAGCAAATCGCGGCCTTTCGCGCACAATCCCCGAATGGCATGAGCGCAGCGGACAAAACGCCGGAGAGAATACCGATGAACTTATTCTCGTCTCCCACATGTGGGATGAAATTCGCCGACTGATGTGGGGATGGTACCGTGATCCAACCTGGAAGCATCTTGGATATGTTTGGGTTTTCTCCAATCAATGTTGTA
>DAIDJH010000064.1 GCA_027451425.1 Bdellovibrionales bacterium
ACTTTGGTTTTCATACAAAGGCGCGAGTAACGTACTTGTCGGTGCAATTGCGCTAATTGGGCTGCCATACAGTTTAAAATTTCTGTGGTCGCCACTTCTCGATCGATTCAAAGTGTTAGGGATGGGGCGGCGGCGCGGCTGGCTTATTGTCACGCAAATCGGCGTGCTCGCTTCGATTTGGTTAATGTCGCTCCTTGATCCGATCACACAAACAAAATGGATGATGGCGGGAGCCTTGTTGCTGGCCTTCATGAGCGCAAGCCAAGATACGGTTATCGATGCCTACCGCCGAGAGAGTTTACCAGACGAAGAGATCGGCATCGGCGCATCGTATTACACGATGGGGTATCGTGTAGCGATGTGGATGACGGGCGGCCTTGCGGTCATCCTCGCCAGTCACATGAGTTGGAATTCGGTTTATCAGATCACCTCTTTGGGCATAATTGTGGGGATCATCGCGACAATTATTGCGGATGAGCCCACCGTTGAACATGTCCCAAAAACTTTGGAACAAGCCGTTTGGCTGCCGTTTCGCGAATTTTTCAAGCGCGATCACGCCGTCGTCATTTTATGTTTTATTCTCCTGTATAAACTGGGCGACGCCATGGCGGCGAATATGTTCTCGAATTTTTATGTTCATTTAGGGTTCACTCCAGTTGAAATTGGTGTCGTGGCTAAATCATTTACGCCATTTTCAGTGACCATCGGCGGCTTTTTAGGCGGGGCCTTGATTCTCCGTCTGGGGGTCTACCGTTCACTCTTTACTTTTGGCATTCTGCAAGCGCTCTCGACTTCGACGTACGCGATTCTTGATATTTTAGGTCACAGTATTCCCATGCTCGCTGCGGTTGTGTTTCTCGAAGATTTTTCAAACGGTATGAACACAATCGCGCTCGTCGCCTATCTTTCAACACTGAGTAACCGCAATTTCACGGCCACTCAGTATGCGCTTTTTATTTCTCTCGTGAACATCCCGCGCGTTTTGATTTCTTCAACGGCCGGACACTTTGTCGATCTTTTCGGCTTTGGCGGATTTTTCATTTTTTGCGCGCTTCTAGCGTTGCCAGGGCTCTCGATTCTCTACTATCTTCAACGTATCACAGGCAACACCGTTACCGCTGGAGCTTAGAAATGAGTTCTACCGAATCGCAAAAAGATGAGAATACCCATGAAAAATTCGTCTGGCATTTTACCGTTTTAGAAACACATCTCGACACCTTTGGTCACATGAACCACGCGACCTATTTACAACTTTTTGAACAGGCCCGTTGGGAGTTCATTACTGCCCGTGGGTACGGACTTGAACGCGTGAAAAAGGAGCAAGTCGGGCCGACCATCCTCGCCCTTAACATTGAATACAAGCGCGAGCTTCGCCTACGCGAGCCTGTTAAAGTTGAATCTGAAACTCTCGATTGGAACGGTAAAATCGGCCACGTTCGCCAACGCATGCTCAATGAAAAAAATGAAGACTGTGCTATCCTTGACCTTACGCTCGCACTTTTTGACATGAGAGAGCGAAAGATCGTTCGTGCCACCGACGCTTGGCTCGAAGCGATCGGCTTGCGGGCAATCTGAATATCCGTTAGGCGAAAAAATTTCTTATTGTAAATGTTTCTCTACCGTTGAGATCTCCTGTTCAAGTATTGTGCGGTCCTTATCAGGAGGGGCTATGCGCGCAATCATGACGATTTTCATTCTGGCTTTGATAGCGATGACCGCAAGTACGTCGATCGCTCAAGTTGGAATTCTTTCGGCGGACTCCATGTTAACGCCTGATCAAGTGGCACAATTGAGAATCCAACGGCAAATGGATATTGATCAACGCCAGGTCGACATTGAGCAACTTATCGCTTGCCGTATGCAGCTCAAAACCTTGATGGATTATTGGAACGGCAAAAACCCGACGGTTGCCAACGAAGCCGCAAAATTATCCGCCGCTCATGTGGCTATCGCCGCCGCGACTGGCGCGGTACCGACGGTCGCCCTGCACTTTCTAGGTACGCTCCCTGAAAAATTATTTTGGCGCATGCTTGTTAAATATTCTCCCGCCGCTATTGGCGTAGGCGTCGCAGCTTACTTTTATCATGCGGATTATGCCAAATACAGAGACCCCATTCAACAGGTCTTGGACTCAAAACATAAAAGGAAACTCTATGTGGAAATCCAACAAAAACAATTGATGCTAATCGCCGACCAGGAGCGACTCAGCAACAAGATTATCAATCTTGACGATGAGCTTAGACCCTACGACGCTTTTGATAAGTTCCAAAAGAAACACTACTCAGCGCTCACACAATATTCGCTTTTAAAATAAAAAAACCTGCGGCAATACGCCGAGCCCTTGAGGAGGGGAACCCATGAAAAATACACTAGTTGCAGTCGGAATCATCGCGATGGCGTGGTCGCCATTGAGCTGGGCCGACGCTCAGCCATCTGCGGATTTGCCAACCGTTGTTGTAAGTTCTCGTCCCACAATTTCTCAAATACGAGAAAGAGTCGACGAACTTGAAGCCCGTCGGACACGATTGGTCGACGAGTTAGCCCACGACAACGCAGTCATTGGTCTTCTCAAATCAGATTTGGCATTTATTGAAGATTATCAAAACTCGGACGCATCGAGCGCAAAACCCCTCAGCATCATCGAAGCTGAGCACCCCGTGTGGTATGCCACGACTTTGAGTACGACCATTGGCAGCGCCGCTTATGGTACAGACTTTAAATTATTACCCATGCTGTTTTCAAAATTCTCCGATTCCGCATTTGCACAACTACTGGCCAAATTCCCCTTTCTATCAAAAACAGTCGTAAGACGATCCATTTGGGTGGTTGCAGTTCCAGTTGTCGCATATAAAGTATGGCTCAACTACGAACGCCATAACGAACTCGAATCTCTTAAGCAGCTCAATCGAACTGGACAACTCGAAGAGAACAAACGGTCAAAACAGCAATTGTTGGATCAATATCGACGCGACAAGGCGTTCGCAACCGAACAATTGCAACTCGTGGATACGCAATTGTCTCCAGCCTTGAGACTCAAAGAGATGTCCACGGTTTCACGATAAACTCTCAACGATGCGGCGGACATTCTTTGCAATGTCCGCTTCGCTCACGACATAATCCGCATACTGCCGACTCGGCTCCACATACAAATCGTGCATCGGTTTGACTTGCCCGAAGAACTGCGCTCGCACACCTTCGACCGTGCGTCCGCGCTCACGAATATCGCGCTCCAACCGGCGCCGAAAGCGAATGTCTTCGCCCGTATCGACAAAAATTTTGCAATCGAGCTCACGACGAAGTTCGTTCGGCACCAATACGAGAATCCCATCCAAAATCAAATAATCAGGTGGGGTCACAACCACGGTCTCACGTTGCCTCTTGTGCGTTGAAAAATCATAGATTGGGCGGTCCACCGACCGACCGGCTTTCAACTGCTGAAGATGTAAGGTGAGAAGTCCCCACTCGATGGCGTCAGGATGGTCAAAATTCACCCGTCCGCCGTCACGATCGAAATGCGCGCTCTGGTCGCGATAATAACAGTCCTGTTCCAAAATAAAACTACGCCCACGGCCTTCGAGAGCCAAGGCAAGAGCGCGCGCGAGCGTGGTTTTACCTGAACCGCTCCCGCCCGCGACTCCGATTGCGATCATTCAAGAGTCCCATATATACGATCACCGGCATCGCCGAGCCCCGGCACTATATAACCGTGTGAATTGAGGAGTGGCTCAACGCTCAACGTGAAAATTTCAACGTCAGGATGAGCGGCGCGCAAGCGCTCCAAACCTTTTTTAGCGGACAAAATGCAGGCGAAGGTGATCGGGCCAACACGATATTCTTTAAGACGCGTGATTGCGGCGATCGCCGTGTCACCCGTTGCAAGCATGGGGTCTAAAACCGCGACCCGCATGCCGCTAATGCCTTTTGGCAAACGAAAATAGTATTCCACCGTATTGTTCACGAATTTATCGCGGTAGATGCCGATATGACCGACCGCGCAGTATGGCATAAGCGCCAACATCCCGTCGAGCATGGCCTGACCAGCCCGCATGATCGGCACAAGCGCCATAGGTTCAGCGATTTTTTTAGCCGTCGTCGCTTGGATCGGCGTCACAACTCTAGCGCCTTTTGTTTTCAAATCGCGAGTGATTTCGTAGGCCAAAATTTGGCTGATCTCGCCGATAAGCCGCCGAAAATTATCAGGCGTCGTTCGCTTGTCACGCAAATGCCACAACTTATCCTGCGCGAGCGGATGATCAATCACCGTGGTCTTCGCGCTTTTCGCATTTTTCATTCTTACCCTTGCCATATTTGCCTCCTAAAAAACTGTTCCATCACTTATTATATCAAACGGCGGTCGCCCGCTACGCTTATCAAAAGCCAATTTTCGCCCCGCCCACCACGTTCCACCTTCAAGCACCTTGGCAAGAGGCAATTGTTCAGCCGTGACATCCAAAATTTCGCGCACGTGCGCAGCAATTTCATCAAGGAGTGCCACGGTCAACGCACGCCACTCCACAATCACTTTGTCGTCGGGGTGAAGTGCACGCCCCTTGTAGTCTTCACGCGGTTCGATTAGCCCGGAATCGATCATGAGACCGCCATTTCGATATTCAGCCAGCCCCGTGAGTTCATCTAAATCAATAATGTTGAACCCCGCCTCTTCAAATGGCGTAAGCAACGAATAGGTCATCCATTGCGACAGTTTGTGGAGCGGCACGAGACCGCTCGGATGGCGCCACGTATCGCCGAGATTCACTTGACGCTTTTGGCGATCTTCGAGCGCGATTCGCCCTGGCCAAATAGGACCGAAGCCTCGGAGAACCGCTTTTAGTAAATCCGCCGCTTTCAGTTTTCGGTCGGGAATTTGCCGTAAAAAATAATCGAGCAGATAACCCGGCCGATGATATTCCGGCCCTTTGAAATACTCCGACTCGACTTCAATCGCTTTACCGAGACGATGCAGCAGCTCAGCGCGGCCAGCCGTACCCAGCAGCGGATTGCTCACCGACACCTGAAAACCTTCACGAATGTGTTCTTCCGTTATTTGCATTAGCCCTGACGCATCGGCGGTGAGCGCGTTCTTGCGCGACGAAGAAAACGCTCCCGACGTAAACATGTTGTAACTCGCCACTGCGAGCCCCTCGGAACGCGAGTACAAATGTCCATTTTCGGTGTAGTTCCAATCTTGACCCGCCCCCGCGTCGAGAAGCACGCTCGTCACGGCTAAATCAATTTTGGTTCTAGCGCGCTCGTCAGGGGGCAATGGCGCGATTTTTTTGTTCAGCATCTGTTCACGGTCGATTCCGCCAACCAGAAAATGATTGAAACGCGAATGATAGGGTATATTCAAATCGTCGAATCGCTCATGAATGACCCGCACAACGAATTTCGCGACGGAATGAATGCGATCCATATGCACGATAAATTCGCCGTGCCCGTCACGATTGAGCTGCAAAATTTCTTTGGCCCGTTCGCGTACGGCTTGAGCGGACAGGATGAAATCAACTTCACTCACCGAGTTTACGTCCCTTCACTTTTTTGAGTGCGCGTTTCGATTTCGCGCGCTCCGGCGTGTAATAGCCAGCCGCCTTTTTGGCTTCCATTTCAACTTTCGCATCGTCGGGGATCAACTCGTCAGGAATTGGCACGCGCTCCAAAATGTGAATCCCGCTTTTTACAATAGCATCGTATTTCATATCGCTCATCGAAACGAATCGATCAATCCGCTGAATGCCGAGCCAGTGCAAAACATCCGGCATAATCTGTTGAAAACGCATGTCTTGCACGCCCGCCACGCATTCGGTGCGATGAAAATATTCGGCCGCAGTATCGCCGCCTTTTTGTCGCTTTCTCGCATTGTACACTAGAAATTTCGTTACCTCACCAAGCGCGCGACCCTCTTTGCGAAAATAAACGATGAGACCTGAACCGCCCGCCTGTGCCGATTGAATCGCCTCTTCAATCCCATGGACGAGATAAGGTCGGCATGTGCAAATATCGGAGCCAAAAACATCCGAACCATTGCACTCATCATGAACCCGACAGGTCAACGGCTTTTTCAAATTGGCGACGTTGTCAACGGGACCGAAAATATAAACGGTCATGCCACCGATGGGCGGCAAAAAGACTTTTAGATCGGGTCTTGTCACAAGCTCAGGGAACATTCCCCCGGTAAATTGAAAAAGTCCGCGTCGCAATTCCGATTCGGTGACGCTAAACCGCGCTGCAATACCGGGCAAATACCATACAGGTTCAAGCGCCACTTTCGTCACGACCACATCGCCACGTTTACGAATGATTTTGCCATCCACGCGCAACCGCCCGGCTTCAATCGCGTGCGAAATTTCTGGCATGTGAATATGCGCCTTCGTGACCGCGATGGAAGGGCGAATATCATAGCCACGTTTGAAAAAATCCCGGAAATCGTTGTGTACGTTCGACCCCCATGGGTCGAGCGCGACAATTTTGTCGGGAATGGACCATGACGGATGCGGTCCGATCGGTTCAACAGGTGAGGTGTTGGTAAGATCCGGCTTAAAAATATTGCGCAACCGCCCGGCACTTGTGGCAAGCGCGCGATACACCGAATAGGCACCTCCATGCGTGCCAATAGCGTTTCGTGCCGTCATATCGGTGAGCGACGCCACGACCGGCCCGCGTTCGTGCGGCGTTTTAGCTCCCCAGTTTATGGGGATGGATTTGGTAAAAATCTGGCTTGGATGTGATGTCAGAACAACGTGCGACCATGAAAGTTGTGCGTTAGGCATAAATTGAATTCCCCCTGACAATCCCGTGTAAACGGAGATTCTGCTCGCGCGTTAGGCTTTCGTCAAACTGAGGAATTATGCGCCGGTTATGGCAAACTCAAGATTGGGGTTCTCTTTGATGAGCCAATTCAAATCCCACTCCTTTTGGAGCAATACGACCGGCTGCCCTTTGGCGTCTTGGTACAATATTGATCCGCCATTTATCTGTTTCGGCCGCTCACCTGTCGTTTTATCACGCGGCCATCGCGCCACACCAAGCGGTAGGCGTTCAAGTTTTACATCAAGGCTATATTCATCGTTGAGCCGGTACAGCAGAACGTCGAATTGAAGTTCGCCCACCACTCCCAAGACGGGATCTTGCTCGCCCACGCGCGGATCGATAAAGATCTGTACAGTGCCTTCTTCGGCCAATTGGCGCACAGCCTTTTGCATCTGTTTGCGCTTGAGCGGGTCTTTGATCGAAAGCCGCGCAAAACACTCAGGGCTGAACCTTGGCATCTCGTCAAACGTCAAGCTTTTACCGTCAGTGATTGTATCACCGATTTGAAAATTGCCGGTATCGATGATGCCAATGATGTCACCCGCATACGCCTCATCGACCGTCTCACGATCGCGAGCCATGAACGTATTGGCGTAGGCCAATCGCAATTCCCGCTGGAGTCGCTCGTGCCACACCTTCATCCCACGTTCGAACCGGCCCGAACAAATACGGACGAATGCCACGCGGTCGCGATGGCGACGATCCATGTTGGCCTGAATCTTAAAGACAAAACCCGAAAAAGAATTGGCAAGCGGACTCACTTCACCTGAGCTGGACATGCGTGGCATCGGTTCGGGCGAATATTTCGAGTAAAGATTCAAAAACAAATCAACGCCCCAATTGTACTTGGCGCTGCCAAAGGTCATCGGCGTGATTTTGCCTCGCAAAAACTCGTCTTGGTTCCATTCCGGCAAAGCTCCGTCGAGAAGCTCCAAATCTTCGATGAGCTTTTCGCGCAACTCCGGATGCACCTCTTGAGCGATACGCGGGTCGTGAATACCGTCAACATCGATTATTCGCGGAACTTCTTCGCCGCGTGTATAGAGGTATAATTTTTTATCGAGTCGATGATAAAGTCCGCGAAAACGATCGCCCATGCCGATTGGCCACGTCACGGGAAAGCAACTTAAACCCAACGTGTTTTCAACATCGTCAATCAGCTCGAGCGGCTCGCGTCCTTCGCGGTCCATCTTATTGGCAAACGTGTATATGGGGATCCGCCGCAAGTGACAGACTTCAAAAAGCTTTCGCGTGCGCTCTTCAACGCCCTTACCCGCGTCGATCAACATTGCCGCGCTATCTGCCGCGATGAGGGTTCGGTATGTGTCTTCACCAAAATCTTTGTGCCCGGGCGTATCGAGCAGATTCACGCGAAAACCATGGTAATCAAACTGCATAACCGAAGATGTGATCGAAACGCCGCGCTCACGCTCCATCGTCATCCAATCGGAAGTCACCGCCTTCGTGCCGGCTTTGCCATGCACTTCGCCCGCTTCGCGAATCACACGCCCAAGGTACAGAATTTTTTCGGTAATTGTGGTCTTGCCCGCGTCGGGATGCGAAATGATCGCGAAAGTGCGCCGCCGTCTGACTTGAGATTCAAAACTCATTTTGTTGTCCCATCGT
>DAIDJH010000065.1:0-3406 GCA_027451425.1 Bdellovibrionales bacterium
AATTTTTGTACTGCCGTGTTTGCTTAAGTACGACATAGCCCATTCTGCGGACGTCCATTTGAAAAAAGACCGTTGTGAACAACGCGATGATGATGATGATCACGCTCACAAGCGGCTTCATTTCGTTAATTTGTTGCCGACCCATGTTTTCCCCCTTCGCGCTTAGGAATAATATCGCTCGTGTTACCCCGTGCTTCGAAAATCCGCAATTTCGCGCTTCGAGCGCGCGGGTTATCTTTAGTTTCGCCCCACGTTGCTTGAATCACTTTTTTATTTACAAGTTTACCTAAGTTTTTAGACGCAAATTCACGAAATGCGTTCTTTACAATCCTATCCTCAAGCGAGTGAAATGTAATCACGAAAAATCGTCCGTTGGCGCCTAGTCGTTCAACAATTTTCGGGAGTGCCGAAGTCAAGCGATCCAGTTCGTGATTGACCTGAATCCGCAGTGCCATAAAAAAACTCGTAGCCGGGTGGTGCCCTTTTTTTCGCCAACCCTCCGCGCCGGCAATTAAATCCGCAAGCTCGCGTGTGGTCGAAAATTTTTGCTCGCGGCGCCGTTCAATAATTTGTCGGCTTACACGAAAGGGGCTACGCACCTCACCTAAAAAGTGAAAGAGATCATTGAGCTCTTTTTCTGACCACGAATTGACTATGTCGGCCGCCGTCGCTCCATCAGAGACATTCATCCGCATGTCGAGTGGGCCGTCGTGATAGAAGCTAAAGCCGCGATGAGCTTCGTCGAGTTGCGGTGAACTCACACCAAGGTCCAGGAGTACGCCGAGTAAACCCGTTGCCGTTGTGTTTTGCACCTCGTCGGGGAGTATCTGTGACCAATTTTCAACATTTGAAAACTCGGCGTGCTGAAGACGCAATCGTCCGTCTGCAATCTCGCGTGCGAACTCACGCTCTCCGTACTGTATGGCATCGATATCGACGTCGAGACCCAAGACATGCCAGCGTGACTTTGCGTTCAGGATTGCGCGGGTGTGGCCACCCCGACCAAAAGTGCAGTCGACAAACCAACCTTCGTCAGGCATCTCGGCGATATGAGTTAAAACTGCATCGAGTAAAACGGGAATGTGAGGCATTATTTTTTACCTCGACGTGAAGCGTGTTCAGTTAGGTCGGCGATCGAACTCATGACTTCGTCAAAGCGCCCTTCAAGGTCCGCCAACAATTTATTCCAGTGTCCATCGCTCCAAATTTCAAATTTTGCGCCTGCGCCGATGATGACAATGTCATCACTGAGTGAGGCGAATTCACGAAAATGTCCAGGAATTAAAAATCTCCCTTGGTTGTCCAACTCCACCGCTTCACCGCTTGAAACGTAATAACGTTGAAAGGCCTGCACATCCGCCCGCATGTGGGGGAGTCGTGCCATTTGGTCCAACAATTTTTGCCAACTTGCCGACGAGTGGACGTCTAAATAGCGCTTTTGCGCGTGAACGGAATTCGTGATGACCAATTGTTTTTCTTTTTGCAACGATTCGCGAAATCGCGCGGGCAAATGCACGCGACCTTTAGTGTCCAATTTGACGTGCGCTCGCCCTTGAAGAGAGGGTTTCATCGGTCATCCTAACCTTTCGCGCTTTCGATTTTATCGCGCGAAAAAAGAAGCCCGTCCGTGGGCTTCTGCGATTAATTCTCATCCAGCCCCTGCTGCCGGGTAGAGATTCAACCGCTGAAAAGGTTCTGCAAACAGTTTACCGGAATTATTCAATTTCCACAAATTTCCACTATTTTCCACTTTACCATTTAACCTATATGCGTCAGGATTGGTCTATATGATGCAAACATGCCCCAGATGCGGCTTTGTCCAGCCCGAGGACAAGTACTGCGCCAATTGCGGCCTTGACATTGAGAGCTACAAACCAGCTCCGACGCCGTTTTTTCAAAAAGTCGTAAAAAATACGGCTGTACAGATCGGGGTTGTCGTTCTCATTGTTATCGCCGTGACCATTGCGATTTTATTGGCGCAAAACGATCGGGTTGAAAAACGGTTGAACGCCGCTTCAAAAATTCAGCATAGCCGCGTTTTGCAGATGCCTCGTGAGCAGGCCGCAAAACCTATTCGTCCACCAGCGCCCTCAGAAAAACCGCAAAAAGTGCCAGTGGTTCAAAAACTACCAATAAAGCCGACCCGCGAAAAAAAGGGACACGAACTTGCCGCGCCCAAAGAATTGCTCATTGGGTTTTATGAAATGTCGCGTGCGGCGCTTATGCAGTTAGCAAGTGAGGGTCAAGTTTTAAGCGAATCGGCGGAGTCGCGTTCGATGACGCTGCCCATGAGGCATCCGTTTCGAAAATTGCGTGAAAAAGACCCTGAGACTCGGCCGTTGGGAGAGATCATTAGGCAAAACCTCAAACAGGGGCAGCCCATAAATCTGGATTTCACGCGACCAGTTGCTGCCGATGCCGGCATGGCCGGGATAGGAGCGACGATTAGCTTGAGCCCGGCAAAAGTGAGCGCGACTGACGTCGAGCTTGGCCTGGACCTTGTATTTAACATGCGCAATAAAACGGGCAATTCGTTGATCACGAATGAGGTCAATTCGAGCTTCAGTTTTACTCCGAAATCAACGCTTGTACTGTCGGGGTTCTTTCCGCATCGAAAGGTATTCAGACAGGATCTTCTTGCTTTTAGTGGCACGCCAATTGCCATTTTTGCTTCGCCAGCGTTTCAAAATTCGGTTACCGATTTTGTGATTGTGATTCAAACGAAATGATCTTCGGGTCGGCATTAGAAACTTCTTGATTTTCCACGCATTTTCAATGAAACCATAAGGCACATGAGTCCAAACCTCAGCAAGGTTATTTCAGAAAAAGAACTGCATAAGCGCATCAAAGAGATGGGTGAAACCCTCACTGACAAGTTTAAAAATTCGTCGGTCTTGGCAGTTTGCGTTTTAAAAGGTTCGTTCATATTTTTTGCGGATTTAATTCGGCTGATCGAATGTGACATGAATTGTGAATTTCTAAGCACGTCCAGTTACGGCAATAATTCACATTCGAGCGGTGAGGTGAAGGTCACCATGGACATCAATTCATCTGTGCAGGGGCGACACGTGCTTTTGGTCGAGGACATTATCGACACTGGTTTGACGATGAGTTATTTGCAAAAAATGTTTGAGATTCGAAAGCCAAAGAGTATCACCACGGTAACGCTTCTTCACAAACCTGAGGCGAAAAAAGTAGAGTGCAAAATAGATTTAGTTGGTTTCAAAATTCCCAACGACTTTGTCGTTGGTTATGGTCTTGATTACCAAAACCAATATCGTCATCTACCTTACATCGCTCGACTCGAAAACCTAAATTAGGGCTGGGTTGTCTAAAATTCGTATTGTGTATACCAGTCGTCGCCGGCATTGCACGATATTGTAACTCCACGTGGAAACATCACTGG
>DAIDJH010000065.1:3416-8343 GCA_027451425.1 Bdellovibrionales bacterium
AGGAGCTCTCGGGCATTAGGTACAATGTCAGGACGCTATCCACTAGAAGCGGTGGCCGATATTGGATTATATTTTCCTGTGCCGTTAAATTCAAAACACTCAAGAGCTGATTCTTGGAGAGAATATTCGCATTAGCCCGGACTTGAATTTCTGCGCGCGGGCTATTCACACAGGTTCGGAACCCTTTAATCAAATACGAGGCTTGGGCGAGAGAAGTTGTGCACGCAATAGCTATTGTAACTAAGACTTTGCGATACATTGTCGTTCTCCTCGCCTATGCGCGTGAATCATTCTTTTCCGCTTCGTGCGGTGTGAACGGCGAACTTTTCAAACTCCCCATATTCATGAAGTTTATTGTAGAGAGTTTTGATGGTGATGCCGAGCGCGTTCGCGGCCTGAGTTTTGTTACCGTCAAAATAATTGAGTGCCTTTAAAATATAGCGGCGCTCCAGTTCATGAACGGTTAACGTTGGGTCGTAATCGTCAATCACCGCCTTGTATTCCGGGTTACGGATGTGATCTGGCAAATCGTTCGGCATGACGGTGTGGCCTTCCGACAGAATTTGCAAACGTTCGCAGGTATTTTGAAGTTCGCGGATATTGCCCGGCCAATCATATTTCATCATGATTTTCATCGCGTCTTCGCTCATCTGGCGGCCGCGACCAAGAATGGCGTTGGCTCCTTTAGCAAGAAAATGCTCAATAAGAATGGCGACGTCTTCTTTGCGTCGACGAAGCGGTGGAGTTTGAACCATGATTGTATTGATGCGGTAAAACAAATCTTCGCGGAAGTTCCCGCGCAAAACTTCTTTTTCAAGCTCGCGGTTTGTGGCCGAAATCAACCGAATATCTACCTTAATTGGATCTTTGCCTCCCACGCGGAAGATTTCGCCCTCTTGAAGAAAGCGCAAAAGTTTCGATTGAATACCGGGACTTAGTTCGCCGATTTCGTCTAAAAACAGCGTGCCGCCGTTCGCAACTTCAGCAAGGCCCAACTTTCTGGCATACGCTCCGGTGAAAGCGCCGCGCTCATGGCCAAACAATTCGGACTCGAGGAGCGTTTCGCGAAGAGCGCCGCAGTTGATGGCGACAAAAGGCTTGTCACGGCGATTTGAATTTTTGTGGATGTGCTGAGCGATCAGTTCTTTGCCGGTTCCAGATTCGCCAAGAATTAAAACCGTCGCTTGCGAGGGGGCGACCCGCTCGACCATCCGCATGACTTGGCGCATCGCCTCAGATTTGTAGATAATCGGGCTATTCTCTATAATTTTAGCCTGGGGAATGAGGGTCTGGTTATCGTTCGACGACGGTAAGTAAGATGACTTCTCGACTTCAGACATACGTACAACCTCTCTATGGCAGTTTGCCGTGGTTTATGACGCAATGTATAACAAATCGCTGAAATTTCTGCAAGCTTTTTTCCCTTTTACTCTCTTTTTGAGGGCCAATTAATGTCACCTAAAAAAGAACAAAAATTGTCAGAATTAGCATCTAAATATTTGAATTCACGTACAGATACTAGAACTGCTCAGCCATTAACATCCAAATCCTATGCCACGGATTTGAATCAATTTCTGCGGCCCTTGGGTAGTGAAGCGATTTTTTTCCAAAACGGACGATGGTTCGCTCGGGCCCAAATAGACAAGATTCCTAGACTTAAAAATTACAAAAAAGTTCAGTTAGCCAATCTTTTACTCGAACTTCTTCGAAAAGCGCAAGCGAAATGGTCGGTATTAAGTCCAGCGTCGCGTAATCGTAAAATTGCATGCCTAAAAAGCTTCTTCAAATGGCTACTGGCTCAAGAATATCTCGACGAGGATCTGTCGGCGCATCTTATCAGTCCCAAGGTGCCGGAGCGGATTCCTCGGTTTCTATCGTTGGATGAAGTTCTCGCACTTATAAAATGTTTAAGCCGTGAGTCTCACAGTCGCGCGCAACGAGACTTTCTGCTCGTTCTTCTACTTTACGGGGCCGGTCTTCGCGTATCGGAGGCAGCAAATCTTAGGTGGGCCAACGTGGACCTATCGGAGCGCACGTTGAGAGTTCGAGGTAAAGGAGATAAAGAAAGGCAGGTAGCACTCGTGCCGATTTTAGCGTCAATGTTAAGTCGGCAAAAGCGAAGCGGCGAATATGTATTTGGTGAAAAACCTCTCCATACCCGTGTTGCATATGAAATCGTACGACAAAGCGGAATCAAAGCAGGTTTGTTGAAGCCGCTAAATCCTCACGCACTTCGCCACAGTTTTGCCACTCACATGCTCTCAAGCGGTATTGATTTGCGTGTCCTGCAGGAGCTTCTCGGGCATGAATCACTGACGGCAACGCAAAGGTATTTACATCTCAGTCTTGAGAATTTAACGCAAACTATGGAAGCTCACCATCCGTTTGGCTATAAGAAAGAAGGTGAGTCGTGAAACATCCGCGAAAAGTTCTTTTTCTCGATCGTGACGGCACACTAATTGTTGAGAAAAACTATCTCAATGATGCCAATCAAGTCGAGATGATGCCCGGTTCGGTGGAGTGTTTGCGTGGATTGCGCGACCTTGGTTTCGAATTTTGTTTGGTCACCAACCAGTCCGGCCTTTCCAGTCGGAAGGTAGAGTTGGCAAACGTGACGGCTATACATGAGAGAATTAAAAAAGCGCTTGCAAGTTCGGGCGTTGATTTACTGTCAATTTACGTCTCACAAGCTCCTTCAGGGGCTGAAGACTTTTTGCGAAAGCCGAACCCTGGTATGTTGTTGACGGCCGCGCATGACTACAACATCGATTTGGCCAAGAGTTGGATGATTGGCGATAAACCAATTGATGTCGAGGCTGGCCGGCGTGCTGGCTGCCGAACTATATTTTTCAAACAGCCACATTCCGAGAGCTTTCGATTTGAACCGGGTTTTGCCACTGCCCATTTCGAATGTCATAATTGGCAAGAAGTACTGAACACGATTAAGGAAGCGAATTGACGCTCACTGAGCTCTTTAGCATTTATTCGCAATTTAAGATGGGAGAAAGGCCGCTTTGCGAGATTTCGTCCATCACGTGCGATTCACGATCAGCCGCAAAGGGGGACGTGTTTGTGGCTATTCGCGGTCACTCCGATGACGGTCATAAATATTTGAATGATGTCTGCGCGCGGGATGTGGCCGCTGTAGTAGTTGAAGATGAATCCAAGCTGCCGGAGACGTTTACTGGTGGGATTTTAAGGGTGCCAAGTACCCGCGTGGCAGTGGGTGAGCTTTCGGCGCGGTTTTACGGAGAGCCGGCGCGGTTTCTTTACAATGTCGGCGTGACTGGGACAAGCGGTAAGACGAGCGTTACATATTTGGTTGAAGCCATATTAAATAAATTTGGTATGCCTACGGGAGTGGTGGGCACGGTGGATCATCACCTCGGCAGTCGGCAGTGGCCAACCACGTTGACTTCGCCTGACCCCATTACTCTGCAGAAACGGCTCGCGGAGTTTCAAGCTTTAGGAGCCAAGGCGATTGCAATGGAAGTATCGAGCCAAGCGTTGGATCAAGAACGCACATCGAGTGTGCCGTTTGATGTCGCGATTTTTACGAATTTGACTCGAGAACATCTCGATTATCATAAGACAATGGATGAGTATTTTCGCGCTAAAGAAAAACTTTTTCGTCCCGCAATTCGCTTCACAAAAGCGATGACCGCGATTCTAAATGTTGACGATGAGTGGGCACGGAAGCTTGACATCGGCCAGGGCATTCGTCGCTGGACGTACGGTGAAAGTGAAAGTGACTTTCAATTTCATATCCGCGACATGGATTTTTCTGGCACGCGCTTTTGCCTAAAGACACGAAAGGGCGATGTGGAAGTGAAAAGTCCGCTCATCGGCCGACATAATGTCTATAATGCGGTCGCCGCAATGGCGGCAGGGGTTGCGGCGGGCGCGTCTATTGAAACATGCGCTCATGCCGTTGAGGAGTTTGCCGGAGTTCCCGGACGCATGCAGGCAATACCCAACGATCGCGGTGTTCATGTGTTGGTCGATTATGCACACAAGATTGATGCGCTCACGGCCGTATTGCAGGCATTACGTTCGATTCAAGCGGTATCGCGGTCAAATCCACGCATACTGACAGTTTTCGGTTGTGGTGGTGATCGGGATAAGGGCAAGCGGCCTTTGATGGCTCAGGCGGCTATTGCAAATTCCGATTTTATTTTTGTTACGTCGGATAATCCGCGCACTGAAGCGCCTGTTGATATTATTCGAGATATTTTAGGGGGCGTGCCGGTTGAATTGATGAACAAGAGGGTGTTTGTTGAAGTGGATAGATGCGCATGCATTGAGAAGGCCATTGGTTACGCGAAGCCGGGCGATGTGGTGTTGATCGCGGGTAAAGGTCATGAGAAATATCAAATCATTGGCTCTCAAAAGTACATAATGGACGATACGGCTACGGCGCGTAGCTTCTTACAGGAAAATTAAATGCCGTGCGAATTCAGTATTGAAAATTTACTCCATGCGACTCAAGGCGAATCGTTATCCGTGCATAAAAATCGTTTCACGGGTGTCAGCACGGATAGCCGGCACATAATGGGTGGAATATTTTTCGCGCTTGTCGGTGAAAAATTTGATGCCCATAATTTTCTCGCACAAGCTGTGGATGGCGGCGCTCAATGTTTGATTATCGACCGCGAAACGCCCGAACTTGCGCGGTTAAAATCGAGAGTTACCGTAGTTCGCGTATCGGACACTTTGCGTGCGCTGCAAGACCTGGCGCGAGCCTGGCGAAGACAGCTTTCGCACACAAAGGTTTTTGGGGTGACCGGTTCAAACGGCAAATCGTCCACGAAAGAATTTGCAGCCACGATTTTGGGAGAGAGCTACAAAGTCTCGGTGAGCCAAGGCAGTTTCAATAACCATTGGGGAGTTCCTTTGACTTTGCTCGATTCGAATTTCGACGATCAGG
>DAIDJH010000066.1 GCA_027451425.1 Bdellovibrionales bacterium
CTCCCCAACCCGATCAGCCCCTGGGTGCGCTCTCCCGCCGATCAACGCTCCAGCAAGCTCGTCTACTTGCCGATCCTGGCCGCCACTACTCAAGAAGCGCTCGAGGGCAAAATCCCCGGCCAGTTGGCCACGAGCGTGACGGCGAGAACGAAAAGGGCGATAGCGCTGAATCAACTCCGTCGCATGGTGACTAGGGCAGACCAATCTTTTATAGGGGTGGTGCGCGATGTCGGCTCTCATTTATAACATTGATAAATATTCTTGCCAGGTGCTAGCGAAACGCCTCCAAGAGCTGGGATATTCCACAGTCTTGGAGGCGCGAACCCCGGCGCAATGTCAGCACTTTCTAAAACGCGAGCAAGCTAAAATTCAATTGATCGTTTATTGCTCAAACCGAAGAGATAGCTTTCGCTTTCAAGTGTTCCCGCTTTTACGTTCTATCCGCGAAATGGCGGCAATTCCGTTGGTCCTTGTTTCAGAAACCTTTGCGATTCGATCCGGCCCTATTGCATCACGGTCTCATGATTTGCCTCGTGCCGACTATGTATTGAACCGCCCGTTCGGTCGTCGACAGTTGCTCAAAGCCATTGTTGGCGCACACGAAAGGCGCAACCGTAAACGCGATGTCGCCGTGATTTACTCAGCTACGGAACCGATGGGGGCGCTGGAGTCGATTTATTACGATAAACTGGATACGCATTGGCACAAAATTGAATGGGCAAAAAATATTCAGGAACTTTCAACCATAATGCGAGAGCAAGATTTTCGAGTTGGAACGCTATTCATCGCACCAGACGATCAAGCTTCGGTCATCGTGCCTTGGCTTTTGCGGTTTAAAAAGACTCGCTTGGGAGCAATCACCCCTGTCGCGTTTTTAAGCCGCGACCCTTCTCAAATCGAAGGATTTCGAACCGTTTGCGATTTTTTTGCATCGACCGTAAGGATTGGCTCCGAAAGTAGCGATGCGGATTGGTCCAACCTATTAACGCTTGCCTCACACCGATTGCTCGCGAAACGGAAAATTCATGATCTCGTGAAAGAGCTTCGTTCAAAGATAAAACTTGGCCAATACAAAAACGCGCACTCGGAGCTATTGAAACTGACCTCAAAATATCCATTCAGTTGGGAGCTGATCGAAATTCTTGGGCAAACGAGTGAGAAATTGGGTCGATGGCAAGAAGCGCTGGACCAATATCAGAAAGCACTCGCGCTGAACCCGTGCGCTCCAGCCTCTCATTTGGGCCGACTGCGTCTGATACGCGGGGGCGAATTCGATATTTCACGAGACTATCAAACACAATTTCAACTTGAGGCCTTGCACTTTTGTCCGCGACACCCACAGGTACGCGACTCCTTGATTGCTCACCAAAATCCCTCGTCAAATATGGTTTTAGAATCACCCACTGAGTTGTCATTATGATTGGGCGGGCTCTGCGCCTTCAATCAGGCGAATCCCTTTTAGACTTCTTTTCAAAATTTGCCTCGTCCGCAAACTCATACCTAACTCTTTATCAAGAATACCATCATTTCGAGTGGAGGATTGGATCGTCCACTGCCGTTCTGTCTTACATCGACACTCCAACCGCTTGGATTGGCGCGGCCGATCCGGTTGGCCCTCAAGAATTATGGATCCCACTCATCGAAGCATTTCAGACGGCGGCAACACGTGAACAAAAAGAATTCGTGATTTTGCCCACTTCAGAATTTCTTGCAAATCAAATGGCCGAACGAGGGCATTTCGTCGCACAAATCGGCAGTGAGCCGTGGATTCGATTGAACGGTTACCGAAATAAAAGTGATTTTATGCGCGCACTTCCGGTTGTGCGACAGATTATAAAACGCGCCGCCTTCGTCGAAGAGTTCAATCCGTCTAAGATTACAGCCGATGAGCACCTTGAACTTGAACTACTCAATAAAAAATGGCTAGATGCGAAAAATTCGATCCCGCTCGGTTTTCTGAACCGACTTGACCCTTGGGCACTAATGAAATTCAAAAAATATTTTCGGCTCAAGTGTGAAGGGCAAACGTACGGATATTTGGCGGCGGTGCCAATTCCGATGCAAAACGCCTGGTACCTCGTCGATCTGATTCGAGATCCAGAGGCGCCTCACGGCACGACCGAACTTCTAGTGATCGAGGCCATGTCACATCTTCAGCAATTCGGAGCAGCCGCCGTTACCCTTGGCATGGCCCCTCTGTCACCCGTGAGTGAACAAGAATATGCCCGACATCCAAAGCTTTACTCAATTCTTTCTTTTGCATATAGAAACGGCAATTTGTTTTATGGGTTTAAATCCCTGCGTGCTTACAAAGAGAAATTCCAGCCCGACGAGTGGCGCCCCGTGTACATTGTTGGAGGTGCACAGCTAAGTTGGAGGGCCTGGTACGGACTGTTCCGCGCGATTTATCCGCAGGGTTTTTTCAAAATGACCTTGGCTTCGTTACTTCACCAGGCAAAGCACCTGTCCTTGCACCCGGCTTTTCAAAGCCTGCTTTCTCAAGAGTTTTTGACGCTCCCTTTTCCGGATGACGGGGCTGAGCTTGTTATCCGACTGAAGGCCACATTATCGCTTATCGCGATCAACATCTTAACGATGCTATTGCCTGGCGTATTGCACCGAAATTTATCACACCTGTTATTTAATTCCGCGCTGCTATTTTTGGGAGTCGGGCTTATCGAAATTCTCGCCGGCTCGGTGGTCGCCTGCGCCTCTTATTTGGCGGCATTCGCTTTTACGAACATTTTCACCTTTTTGGTGATCTCCCCATCTCTACACTTGTTCCACCCCGGCATTTTGCGTTCATTTTTACATCAAGTCGATTTTGGCAATTCGCTCGAGGGCGTATTGGGTTGCATCGGAGCAATGGCTTACATCTCAAAATATCCACGTGCAATAGCGGGAACTGTCATCGCCGCGTCCGCAATTGGTTGTATTGTCACCCGATCCGCCATGCAACTTAACCATATCGTTGCCTTCATAATCGGTTACTTAGTCGCAAGTTATATCATTAACTAACAACTGTACGCTTGTGCCCCGACCGCCCAACAAGACCCATTGAGGGTGCCTCAAACATGTTTCTCTTTTACCCAATGCCTACGTTCACGCACAAAATCTTCAAGTCGGCGCTTGGCTGCATCAAAGGCATCACGAATGGCGACATAAACGTCTTCATGCGCGCTATTTTTTTCTGGCTCGGTCGAAACATAAATATCTCCGCCCGGGACATGCAAACCCACTTGAACATGATAGATCTTCCCTTGGTGGCGATGATGGTGTGGAGCTGATACAACAACACGACAGGACATGATTCGATCGTAGAAATTGCCGAGTTTTTCGGCGTGATCCCAAATGCTATTCCATATAAAATCCGACCGATCCATACCCAGAAATTCAATGTCGAGAGGGAAGTTCATCAGGCCTCCTGAAACAATCGCCGTGCCAGATAACAGTTGCGATATTAAGCTGTTGCGATATTTTATTGATGCAACTGATGTGCCAGCGTGAGAGTTATTCTAAATCTTTTCAACGCCTTCTTGTGGGGTATTCGTGTCAAATATGAACTGGATAAAAAGGCCTGTGCTGTTATTTGCAATATTCGCGATCCCCACCAAAACGTTAACTGGTTGGCAGATCGAGAAATTCACGCATATCAAACCCAATTCGGTGAGCGCGAGTCAAAATGGCCTGACCGTTGAAGTGAATAGCTCCGCCAGCCCCTTGATCTACAAGTTGGCCACCCCTTTGCTCATCTCGGGATTTCAAATTTCAGGTGAGTTCAAAGGCTTGCCGCATTTTTCTGATGTTTCAAAACAAGGTCGGAAAGGTTTTGACGACTACGCTTTGCGCGTCGGTTTTATTGTGCCCGGCTCAAAACGTTTAAGCGGAATAAAAAAGTTTTTCGCCGCCGCTTGGGTCAAACACCTTTACAGTGAACTTCCAGCCGGAGCAGGGCTTGATCATATTCAATTTTTCGATGTCACGCAAAACCTTGAGCAACTCGGACAGGAGCACACCAGTCCGTCTTCAAATTTAATTCACGAAAACGTTTTTGCCGATGTTACAGCTCCAGGGCCATTTTTTTATAAATATAAATTATCTGCTCCTTTAAAATCCGCAGCCGTTTGGATCAGTATCGACGGCGACGATACGAAATCGAAGTATACGGTGGTTATAAACCAGATCAAACTTGACGGGGCAAACGTCGAGTGACCAATTGCGCGTAGTGATTGGCCAGAAAATACATGCTGACCGCGCTCAATATGTGCCACACGGAATGCATTTGAAAATAATGGGAATGAATGCAAACAGCCTTCGTTATATCGAGAGCAAAAAATAAAAACCCCACTCCGAATATGCCAAGGCACCACATAAGATCGCGGTACTGCGGCATTCTGTCCTTAAAAAAGCAGGTGATTTCTAAAAACAAATAAAAAGCAGCTAAGATTTCAACCGTCAGCACACCCAAAGTCCCAAATGTGGCGTAGTGCCACGACGATACTAAAATTATTGTTCCCGCTATAAACATTCGCTTTCGAATAGTCAGCGGCCAAAGTCTGCTGAAATTAAGCGAAATGAGATATGCGAAAAAAACAAACTGAGCGGCAAAATCAAAAAAGAAGAAAAAGCGCGTGAACGAACCGTGCCCCAAAACCGAAGCCACACCAATGATCGCCGCCATAATGCTAAATTCCAAATCGAATTTTTGACCTTTAACCAAATAGCGCCGATATAACACCGCCGCCGCTATCAAATAGGCGATACTTGAATACGTATTCAACGGTTCTCGAATAATGGAGCATCGAAGCGGTTCACAGCTTGTAAAATTTGGCAGTTCAAAGTGCGACCATGGGCAAATTGGACTATGAAAAGCCATCGCTCACTCCAAGATGGTGGGTTCGTCGGCAATTTTGGCGCCGACCGCACCGGCGTGCGCCGAACGCGCCGGTAGCAAGAATGCGAAAATAATCGTGAAAACGACAATGATTCCGCCCACAACAAACGAGTCTTGATATCCGGCAACGGACCCCGTTGCTATTACATGTTTGACAAGCATCGCTCGTACAACCGCAAAACTTTCAGCAGGAGAATAGCCCATGCGCACGGCACGATAATAAATTTCACCCATCGCACGCTTGACGGCGGGTTGATCGGCATTGAGCGCCGAATCGATAGCCAGAAGATGAAACTTTGTTCGAATGCTAAGAGTGGTGCCAAGTATCGCAATACCGATTGAACCTGCCACTTGCTGAATAAGATTCAAAATGACCGACGCCTGACCGGTCTGAGATTTGGGAACTGAATTGAGCGCGATTGCCATAACCGGGGCGACAAGAAGCCCAATTCCAACTCCTCGAATAATCGTCGGAGAAATGACACCCCAAACGGATGTGTTCACACCTATGGTTCGATAAGAAAACATAAACCACGCCACACCCAAAAGCCCCGCGATCGAAGTCGCGCGAACGCCAAATTTATCACTTAATTTCGGAGCGAGCGGCATCATGAATCCAATGATGATCGCACCTGGTAACAGCACAAGTCCGCTTTGAATTTCGTCAAGCCCCATAAAAATCTGCATAAAAAGCGGGAGCAAAAAAGTTCCACCGAAAAGCCCCACCGAACGCCCTGCCGTAACAAGTATTGAGGAACTAAAAATTTTGTTTTGAAATATCCTAAGATCGAGAATCGGGTGTTTGATCTGGGATTCAACTGTCAGAAATCCGATCAAACTCAAAATCGCAATCGCCGCGCAGGTTGTAATATAAATCGAAGTCCACCCCTCGCGATCACCTTTATTGAGGGCCAGTAAAAATGAGACAAGAAATGCCGCCAAAAATACAAAACCAAAAAAATCAAATGGGCGCCGGCTGATGTCTTCACTCTTGTCTTTTCGAATTAAAATCGCAGCTAAAATCGTGGCTATAATCCCGATAGGCAGATTCACCATGAAAATCGCTCGCCAACTAATGTGATAAGTGAGGTAGCCGCCAAGAGTAGGGCCAATAGCCGGGCCAACGATCACCCCCACTCCCCAATAAGATAGAGCCCTTGCTCGTTCATGCGGTTCAAACACATCGGAAATCATAGCCATGGCGGTTGGGTTGATCGCTCCACCGCCAATCGCTTGAAGAACACGCGCAAATATCAAACTGGGCAAGTTCCACGCCAGGCCACAAAGGACGGAGCCAAAAGTGAACACAGCAAGGCTCGCGACGAAAAGGCGTTTGTTACCGATTTGATCGCGCATCCAGCCGGTGAGCGAAATCAGACTCGCAAAGGTCAGCATGTAGCCCGTCACGACCCATTCTATCTGATCAACAGAAGCGCCAAAATCCGCCATGATGGAGGGGAGCGAGACGTTCACAATACTCGCGTCAAGGGTCGCCATGAACGAACCCAAGAGTATGACTGAGAGAAGAAGCCACTTGTAAGTGGCGTCGTCGTCTTGCCTCGCCGCGATTGTAACCACGGCTTATTTACCTCACGTGAATCTTAATTTCGACGGACTCACCCGCTCGCAGACTCTGATTGGGATGAGGATCGAGCGCAATTTTAATCGGAATTCGTTGGACAAGTTTAGTGAAGTTCCCAGATGGATTTTCGGCGGGGATAAGTGCGAATTGTGCGGCAGTCGAAGCGCGAATTTCAGACACATGACCCGACAGCTCGCCACCGGCGTCCACCGAAATGGCTACAGGTTGACCGACTCTTAAAAGCCCGACGTCAGTCTCTTCAATATTGGCCGACACCCACGCATTGTCGACGTCAGCAACTGTCACGAGCGTTTGCCCCGTCTGCACAACATCTCCGACCTCAATCACCTTTTGCACAACAATGCCATTAATAGGGCTGGTAATTGTCGTCTCTTCGAGTGCGACCTGGGCTAACTCCAATTGTGCCTCAGCTTTGTCAGCGGCGTCTTGGGCGGCATCGAGGTCCTTTTGCGGCAATCCCCCTTGATGCACGAGCTTTGTCATCCTAATCAATTCTCGTTTTGTGTACTGTGCTTGCGCCTGGGCATCTTTTAACCGTGCGGCGGCAATACGATGATCAAGCTCGATTAGCACGTCACCTTGCTTCACGCGAGAGCCGACATCCACGTTGAGTTTGACGATGCGGCCGCCAACCCCTTCAGGAGCAACACGCACAAGCGTCGCCGCAACTCGGGCATCATCGGTTGAAACGTAAGGGAAAATAAAGATCCACCAACCGATTAATAAAATAAGGGCGGCGATCGCGACCGCAATTAAAACTTGTTTAGTTCTTTGACTTTTAGCCCAATCGCTCATGCGCTGAAATCCAAGGTTTGGCAGGTAAGCTTGGGTAGTAGACCACAAACTATAGAATTGGGCAATCCTTCGCGGTTCGTATGACAACCGTCACCCGCGGCTCGAAAAAAGCGGATTTTGCCGACGGATAACGATTGTTCTACAGGTGAATTACTGCTTTGTTAGTCACTAAGTGAACACTCCATCTTTTGCCCTTGCCATATTTGTCAAAACTCCGGGATTTTCTCCGGTAAAAACGCGACTTGCGGCTCGCATCGGCGTCTCGCGAGCAGAAGAGTTTTATCTCCACTCAATCGAATGCACGAGAGAGTACGTTAACGTCGCATGCGCACAATACCCGCGCATTCACCCATATTGGGCCGTCGCAGAAGACGGTGCCGCAAAGTCATGGACTGGATTTCCCGTTGTGCAGCAAGGATCAGGCAGCTTAGGAAGTCGACTTTCATACGTCTATAGGCAACTTCTAGCCGTGCATCCTTGGGTCTTTTTCATCGGAGCGGACTCTCCGCACTTAGCGCCAGAAATGTTGGTCAGAGCCATGAAAAAGGCTGAAGTGGATAGTACAGATTTCGTTCTGGGGCCCACTGACGACGGAGGTTTCTATGTTTTTGGCGGCTCGCGACCCGTGAGCGCAAACGTGTGGGAACATATCCCTTACAGCGCAGGCGACACCGCACACAAATTGAAGTGTGCACTTGAGAAGCTGGGCCGTGTCGCGGATCTGCCCAAGTCCTTCGATGTCGACGAAGCTGAAGACCTCGCGCAGCTGAAGTCAGATCTGAACCGACGCGCTTCACTTTTGCGCTCTCAAACAGCCTTATTGGGTTGGCTTGAAAGCTCAGGCTAGCGGGCTTTTATCTTCGCGATGAAAGTTTTGAGAGCAGTCTTATAATCTCAAGATAGAGCCAAACGAGCGTTACGATCAACGCAAAACCCCCGTACCACTCCATATACTTTGGCGCGCCGGCTTGAGCTCCGCGATTGATCACTTCAAAATCCATAATAAGATTTAAAGCGGCAACAACTGCA
>DAIDJH010000067.1 GCA_027451425.1 Bdellovibrionales bacterium
TCCATGCGCGATTCCGTGGTCAGCACCAGCTTGTCGGCTTGGTCGGGGTCCACAAGCGTTTCGCCGACCTTCGCCACTGCGCCAGCGCCAACACCGACTCCCACACCCACACCGACTCCAACTCCCACACCCACACCGACGAGTAGTGCCCCGCCACCACCAACGAATTTAATTGTGATTTCGGTCACAACCTACTAACGGAGATTTCTATGAAAAAAACATTTCTAACCATCTGCTTCGGGCTCCTCTTAACCGGTTGCAATTCAACGACATCGACGCCGAGCCCGACTCAATCAGCAACACCGCTAAACGTAAATTTGGCATGGCAGTCCGTCCCCAAAGCGCAACTGGGCTTTTATATAGAGGCTTCGATTGACGGCACACATTTTACGCAAATTCTCACCGTTCCAGATGGAGTGAATTTCGCGAGCATCCCGGTTGAATCGGGATCAACGTATTATTTTCGTATGCGGAGTTTTAACACCGCCGGCGCCTCAAGCTATACGCCCGTGGTGAAAGTAAAGCTGTGAGCGCTTTCATAACGGCATTTTAATATTGCGCCAAAATGGCATGCTTTTTGTCATAACTGCACGGTAACTGTAGGCGGTAACCGTCGTTTTTCGGTTAGTTTGATTCTTATGCTGGCACTTGATTTGCTTGAGTTAAAGCCGGGATTACTAAATAGAGGTAAATCAATTGAAATTCGCTTTCATCTTTACTGTTCTGACGGCTTTGGTCACTGTTGGCTGGTTAACCGCGTGTAACCCAAGCGGGCCGCACATGTTGGTGGCGACTGATAGTTTTGGCGGTGTCACTGGTCAAGGCGGCGGCGGTTCTCTTACCTACGATGGTCAAATAAAAAGTATCTTTGTCCAGCGATGCGGGGCTTGTCATGGTCCGGGGTTACCCGAACCTAACTGGCAAGACTATCAAACGGCATATTCTTATCGAGATCAAATTTACCAACGCGCGGTTGTTCTACGTATAATGCCACCTCCGGGAACAGCTCAAGCATCCGAAATCACCGACCAAGAACGACAAGAAATCGGCGCATGGGTACAAGCGGGAGCTCCAGAAAGCGCAGCAAGTGGCGGCGGGCCCTCACCGGGCCCAACACCAACCCCCACTCCAACACCGACTCCGACGCCAACACCAACGCCACCGCCTGATTTCACCCCCATCCAAACACTGCTCAATCAAAAATGCCTTGTCTGCCACGCCAACAATGGAAACAGCGCTGTGTCGGTATTCCCGCGGATTGCTGGTCAACATGCTTGGTACATTCAAACCGAACTCAAAGCGTTCCGCAGTCATGCGCGAAAGGACCAAGACGCTCAATACTATATGTGGGGAGTTGCAAATTCACTCGACGATTCAACCATTCAATTGTTGGCTGAGTATTTCAAAGCGCAAACGCCCACACCGAATGCGGCAGGCGACCCCACACTTGCGGCTTTGGGGAAGGGCATTTTTGAAAATGGCATCCCCGCAAAAGGTGTACCCGCATGCGCGGCATGCCATGGCACTAACGGAGAAGGCTCGGCTTCTGCACCAAGACTTGCCGGTCAGTGGGCGGACTACATTGTTCGACAGCTTGAGGCATTTAAAAACAATGAACGTACCGAGGCCACAGTAATGCCCGCATTCGCCACTCAACTTTCGGCTGACGAAGAAAAGGATATCGCCAACTACGTGCAAGGGCTGCACTAAAGATGCAGTTTGATCTTGAACGCGCCCTAGAAGACGCGGGACTACCTACTAAGAAGACGCGGGCCTAACCTACTAACTGCAACCCATGGAATTACCGCAATTCAAACAGCGATAGCAAGTGCCGTTTCGAACTGTAGTATGCCCGCACGAAGAACACGCGGGCGCATCCCCCATAAGCTGACCGTAAAGTTGGGTTGCCCCATTGGATGCAGCTCCACCGTTGGGGTCAGACCCACTGGAAGTTGACTGCGTGGCCTTGGCCGGCTGAACGTGCAGAAAATCCGTCATGCCAAGATACTCCATCCCTAACAGCCGAAAAATAAAATCAACAACTGAAGTCGCGCTCTTGATATTTTCATGGTCGACGATTCCGTTCGGCTCGAATCTTGTGAATGTAAATGTGTCGACATATTCTTTAAGAGGAACGCCGTACTGAAACCCTTTAGACACGGCAATGGCAAAACAATTCAACAGCGATCGAAATGCCGCGCCTTCTTTATGCATATCGACGAAAATTTCACCAAGTTCCCCGTCTTCGTACTCTCCGGTGCGAACATAAATTTTGTGTCCGCCAACGCGGGACTCAACGGTAAAGCCTCTTCTCTTTTTCGGTAAAATTCGACGGCTCAGTTTGTTCGGCTCGGCATTCTTTTGTTGATCTTTTGTCGTCGAAAGCGGTTGGCTTAGCTTCGAGCCGTCACGATAAATCGCCACGGCTTTGAGGCCCAACTTCCAAGCCTCCATGTAAATATTTTTAATATCGTCGACCGTCGCCTCATTGGGCAGATTGACGGTTTTTGAAATCGCCCCCGACAAAAACGGTTGGGCAGCTGCCATCATTTGAATATGACTCATCGGTGACAAAAACCGTTTGCCCACTTTGCCGCAGCGGTTTGCGCAGTCGAAAACCGCCAAATGCTCGGCCTTTAGTTGTGGACAACCCTCCACCGTCATTCGTCCGCAGATCCATTCGTTCGCCTCATCAATTTCGCTTTGCGAAAAACCGAGCGCCTCGAGTATGTTTTGTTTGCCCTTGAGGCCAAGTTTGACCATGGTCGTATCGGATATTGTTGAAGCGTTGAAAGCAAAGCCTAATTCGAATACGCCTTTCAGAGCCCCGTTGATCTGTTTGATATCCTCCGATGAAAATCCTTTCGCAAGCAGACTCTTCTCATTGATGTGAGGAGCTTCACTTAATGTTAACGCCCCCACAATATACCGGATGATCGCCGCCACTTCATTTGGCCCATAACCGAGAGTCTTCAAAGCTCGGGGAACCGCTTGGTTCACAATTTTAAAATAACCCCCGCCAGCCAGCTTTTTAAATTTAACCAATGCAAAGTCCGGCTCAATTCCGGTCGTGTCGCAATCCATTAATAGACCAATGGTTCCCGTTGGCGCCAAGACCGTCGCTTGAGCATTGCGATACCCGTGTTGTTCACCGAGTTCCACTGCGCGATTCAAAGATGCTTTGGCTGAGGCAAATAAATAATCAGGAGCACCCTTCTCAATTTTTTGAACGGCCTCGCCGTGCATCCTCAAGACATTCAACATAGTCTCGGAATTCTTTTGATAGCCTTCAAATGGCCCTTGGCGCGCGGCAATCTCGGCACTCGCCGAAAAGGCTTCGCCTTGCATAAGAGCAGTCAATACTCCGCACCATGAGCGGCCCGCCTCACTGTCGTAGGGAATTCCCTTCACCATGAGCAGAGCACCCAGATTCGCATAGCCTAGACCCAGCGGACGATAATCCCGGCTATTTTGTGCGATCTTCGCAGTCGGATATGATGACTGCCCAACCAAAATTTCTTGGGCCAGAAAAAATATCCGGCAAGCATGTCGAAATCCTTCGACATCAAAATCACCGTTATCGTCCAAGTATTTCAGAAGATTAATCGACGCGAGATTGCATGCGCTGTCGTCCAGAAACATAAATTCAGAACAGGGGTTCGAAGCGTTGATTTTACCGGAGGCCGCACACGTATGCCATTTGTTGATTGTGGTGTCGAACTGAGCACCAGGATCCGCGCACGCCCATGAGGACTTCGCGATGAGATCAAAAAGCTCGCGGGATTTTAATGTTTTACAAACTTCTTTAGTTGTACGTAAAAATGTCCGCCACTCCCCATCTTGAACGACCGCATTCATATATTGATCAGAAAGACGAATCGAATTGTTCGAGTTTTGACCGGAGACCGTTTTATACGCTTCGCCGTTGAAATCCGACGAATAGCCTGACGCAACCAAAGCCGCGACCTTTTTTTCTTCTTTCAACTTCCATTGGATAAACTCTTCGATTTCCGGATGATCGACATCCAGACAGACCATCTTCGCCGCCCGTCGAGTAATGCCGCCGGATTTCGTCGCGCCGGCTCCGCGATCGAGAACTTCCAAAAAACTCATAAGCCCGGAGCTCGTTCCGCCACCGGAAAGTTTTTCCATATGACCGCGAATTTTTGAAAAATTCGTACCTGTCCCCGAGCCAAATTTAAATATTTTCGACTCATTTTTTGCGAGATCGAAAATGTCATTTAAATCGTCATTTACACTTTGAATAAAACATGCTGACGCTTGCGGGTGAATATACGAGCTTGTCGTCTCTTCAATTCTATTCATCGACTCGTTAAAATAATAACCGCCGCCCGAGCCGAGAATTCCGTACTGTTGATAGAGGCCAACATTGAACCAAACGGGAGAATTGAAGGCACCCCTTTGGGTGATCAACAAATATGACAATTCGGCCTCAAATATTTCGGCTTGTTCAGCCGTTACAAAATATCCCGCCTTCTCGCCAAACACTCTAATGGTATGAGCAATTCGAAACACGACTTGTTTCACGCTGGTCTCGCAACCGGTTTCAGGGACGCCGGCGCGGCGAAAATATCGTGAAATCAAAATGTCGGTTGCGAGTTGCGACCAATCCTTAGGGACCTCAGCATCTTTCATTTCAAAAACTACGGAGCCATCTGGATTGCCGATTCGAGCCGATCTTTTCTCGTAGGCTATTTCATCAAGCGGGCTCACTCCCCGCCGAGTGTGACGCCGCTCCAATCGGAACGTTCCACCTTTTTGTTTCTTTTGCGACGACGATTTATTGGCAATTGTCGACTCGATTTCCATTATCCCCCCCGCTCTGTTGATTTGAGCGTAGGGGTCCCGTTTCACACCGGTCAAGTTGGAAAAAAATCAATTTTATATGAGACATTACGTCACACGGCTGAGATAATTTGTCCCATAATCTGGCGGGCATGACCTTCAATCGGTCGGCGCGCATTTTGCAGTTAAACAGTCCGCGAGGGTATACATGTCGAGACATTGCGACCCAAATGACATTGCGCTGAAAAGTTTTTTTCTCGGACCACAGGCCGAAAATGCCGAACTGGTAACTCACATTTTTCATCGAATTGTTGAACGATGGGTCAAATGGCGGCAGACGCGGTTTTGCGAAGACGGTCGGGCGATTTCTGCCGAAGATAAGGCAACGCCCGAATATCGCGCCGATTTGAAAAAGATCGACTCCATGGTTGAAGAGCTCATGCATCGGTTTGAGTCCGAGGTCCCCAAATTTTCTCCTCGCTATATCGGGCATATGTTTTCAGAGATTTCTCTCCCCGCACTATTTGGGCATTGTATTTCCTTACTGCACAATCCGAATAATGTTTCGGCCGAGGCCTCACGGGTCGGTATCAAAATAGAACAAGAAGCCATCGACGAACTTCTGACCATGTGTGGATATGATCCAAATGTTGGCACAGGTCATTTTACCAGCGGCGGAACGGTCGCAAACTTTGAGTCTGCCGTTCGCGCGAAATGGCGCATGTCGCGTTGGCTATCCATCGCCTGCATTGCAAAAAAACAAGGGTTGTGGAACGGCACTTATTTTGAAGCGGCAAATCTAGGGTGGAGTCAGCATCGAAACCTACGCGACCAAATTGATTTTTCTGAAGAGAATTCGACCGAATCCGACTATTTTAATTTATCTCCCACGCACGCGAGCCGGCGACTTGCCGCAGAGTTGGGGGATTATAAAGATCCGGTTTTACTGATACCGGGCCATCGCCACTATTCATGGGAAAAAATCGCCGTGTTGTTGGGATACGGCAAGGAAAACCTCGTGCCCGTCGATCTCGATCAGCATGGCACCGCCTCCGTTTCAGATCTTAATAGAAAAATCGACTGGTGCCAAAATGAAGGCCGACCGATTGCGATGATTGTATCGATTCTTGGCACAACTGAAATGGGTCTTATCGACCCTATCCACGATATTCAAAATCTTATCGACCAATACAATATGACCCATGATCTTTTCATATGGCACCATATCGATGCCGCCTACGGCGGATTTTTTTGTTCGCTGAAAGATTCGCACGACTTCGTCGATGAGAAATTCAAGCGCGATCTCAACTCGGTGAGATCCGCCAATTCGCTAACTGTTGACCCCCACAAACTGGGATATGTTCCGTATGCTTGCGGGGCGTTTCTTGTAAAGGACAAGCAAGAAAATCAAATTCCAACCCAGCAAACTCCGTATATTGATTTTGATGAAAATGACTCGGGTCACTTTACTCTCGAAGGTTCTCGATCCGCAGCGGGAGCGACCGCAACCTGGCTCACCGCTAAAACAATAGGATTAAATGAGGCGGGTTACGGCCGAATTCTCCGCCGCACGATCGAAGCCGGCCGTTTGCTTCGCCTGGCGCTTGAAGAAAATATCCCCAACGTGCATATTCCAACCTCAGCCGACACGAATATTTTATGCTTTTGCGTCGGCAAGTCAGGCGAATCTCTCACTGCCGTCAATGAACGAACTCAACGTATCTTTGATCGTTTTTCACCATACAAAGACAATGACTTTTATGTCTCAAAAACTGAAATTGATCTCCAACTATACTCCGCCTTTCTTGAGGCAAACTTTCCCGATTGGTTTCCGAATAAAGATAGCGCCCGTCTCACGCTCATACGCGTCTGTTTAATGAATCCATTTTTCACTTCGACGGAACCGAATGTGCGGTACCCAACGGTATTTGCTAAAAGTTTGGCACAATTTCTGCGCGATTCACAACGCCAGTGAAAAGACTTGAGTCTGGGGGTTTATTCGTCGCAAGCGCATGTCGAATGCCACACAGGCGTTGCGCAAAAATGGCCGGCCTTTTTCGGTTAGGCACAGTTTTGAATTGTCTACCCGCAAAAGCTCGTCATCAATCATGCTCGATAAAAAACTTGTCACATCCGATTTTTGTTCGGGATTTTGAAACTCAACCTCACCCCGGGTCATGAACTCGAGAATCTGCCTGCGGCAAACGCGATCTTCGGCGCTGAGCTTGTGCCCCCGAAGCGTTGGCAGCCTTCTCTCGTCAATACTACGATCATAATTCGGCAGAGTTTTTTCGTTTTGATGAAAACAATCGGGAGTTTCGGAAATTGCACTGAGCCCAAGCCCCAAAAGAACGTCGGTCGTTTGCGTGGTATAACCCATGAAATTGCGATGCATGGTTTTATCGTCACGCGCGCGAGCCAAGGCCTCATCTGGGAGGGCAAAATGATCAATGCCAATCTCTAAGTACCCGCTTTTTACCAATCGCTCGCTGGCTAATTCGTAGAGTTTTCGTTTGTCCGCGCCTTGCGGGAGGTCCTCGTCTTTAAAAAGCCGTTGCTGCGGTTTGACCCAAGGCACGACAGCCAGCGAGTACAAAGCAATACGATCTGGCCGCAATTCGATAACATCCTCAACGGTACGAAGAAACGTTTCTAACGTTTGTCGGGGCAATCCATAGATCAAATCGTAATTCACCGATTCATAACCCAAGGCTCGCGCGGCCCGAGTCAAATCCTCAGTCAGTTCTTTTGGCTGCACACGGTTGATAAGCCGCTGCACGTCCGAATTGAAATCTTGCACGCCCATGCTCACCCGCGAAAAGCCGAGCTTACGCAAGGCCTCCAACTGGATTTTGTTTGTGCGCCGCGGGTCCACCTCAATGCTGCCGGCGAACTGCGGATCTACGTTCACTTTACTAAAAATCCCCTCGATAAGTTCTTCGAGATGCGTGACCGATAAAAATGTTGGTGTACCACCGCCGATATGCAATTCCTTTAGGGGTCGCACCTTTAAAGCGCTGACCTGCTCAAGGTACATAGACAATTCTTTTTGTAAACGATTTAAATATGGCCCCTCGACGCTGTGGGAGCGAGAAATTACCGTATTGCAACCACAGTACGTACAAAGCGATTCGCAAAAAGGGATATGTAAATAAAGAGACCAGCTCGCTTGACGATTTTGAAATGCACGCTCAAGTGACTGTATCCATTCCTCCGCAGTCGGTGAATCCGACCAAAGCGGAACCGTCGGGTAGCTCGTATACCGAGGCACCGGCACATCGTATTTTTTTAATAGATCGGCAGTGAGTGGACCCAAAACCTTGCTTCCCCAACCGGCGCATGAACGCGCGCCCTCTTCACCTCAACTGTAGAGCAATTCAGATGCCAGAAGGCACAAACCTCGAAACAACACAAATTTGCCCCTGCGGTTGTGCGCCGATTGAGATTGGGTTATTTTGGCTAAGATTTTGACAAAATAGACAAATTGCCGATTTGG
>DAIDJH010000068.1 GCA_027451425.1 Bdellovibrionales bacterium
GCGTGCTCCTACGGGAGATAAACTTCATTGCAAGGGCTGGATCCAAGAAGCGGCCTTTCGCATGATTCAAAATAATCTGGACCCAAATGTTGCCGAACACCCGGAAGAGCTAATCGTCTACGGCGGGCGCGGCAAAGCGGCGCGAAATTGGCCGTGCTTTGATAAAATTTTATCAACACTTCAACAGTTGGGCGAAGACGAAACACTGCTCATCCAATCCGGCAAACCGGTGGGAGTGGTCAAGACTCACGCGGATGCTCCTCGTGTGCTTATCGCCAATTCGAATTTAGTCGGCAAATGGGCGACATGGGAGCACTTCGACGAACTTGATCGACGCGGGTTGATGATGTTCGGTCAAATGACCGCTGGTTCGTGGATTTACATCGGTACACAAGGGATTATTCAGGGCACTTATGAGACGTTTGCCGAAGCCGGACGAAGATTGCATTCGCGTGACAAAAAGCCGGGCGTTGGCGGTGGCAGTGGCGCGAGCGACGGCCGCACATTGCTTGGCCGCAGCATATTGACCGCCGGTCTTGGCGGCATGGGCGGCGCGCAGCCGCTGGCGGGAGTTTTTGCCGGTGCGGCGATTTTAGCCGTAGAAGTCGACCCCGAGCGAATTCAACGCCGTATTGAAACAAAATATGTTGATGAAGTGGCCGAAAGTATCGACGACGCCATCGCGCGCATTGAAAAATATAAAAAAGAAAAGACTCCGCGTTCGGTTGCGCTTCTCGGCAACATGGCAAGCGTCATACATGAGCTCCATGCTCGCGGTTTCCGTCCCGATCTTCTCACCGACCAAACGTCGGCGCACGATCCGTTGCGCGGCTATATTCCCGAAGGATTGACGATGGCCGAAGCGGCGAAATTGCGTGCGAGTGACCCGCAAACGTATTTGAAGAAATCAAGGGCAAGTATCGCCAAACACGTTGAGGGGATGCTGCTCATGCAAAAAGCGGGGGCGGTCACTTTCGATTATGGCAATAACATACGCGCGGTGGCTCGCGAAGAAGGCGTGACGGGCGCGTTTGACATTCCCGGTTTTGTGCCGGAGTACATCCGTCCGCTTTTTTGCCGCGGCAGTGGCCCTTTTCGATGGGTTGCGCTCTCAGGCGATCCCCGCGACATTCAAGTTACCGACGACGCGATTCGGGAGTTATTCCCTGAAAAAAAATCGCTTTTGGCTTGGCTCGACAATGCGGAAAAACGAATTGCCTTTCAAGGTTTACCGGCGCGCATTTGCTGGCTTGAATATGGCGAGCGTGCCAAGGCGGGTTTGAAGTTCAATGAATTGGTACGAACCAAAAAGGTCAAAGCGCCGATTGTGATCGGTCGCGATCATCTTGATTGCGGTTCGGTTGCGTCGCCTTATCGTGAAACCGAAGCAATGAAAGATGGTACTGACGCGGTTGCCGACTGGCCGATCCTCAACGCTCTAGTGAACACGGCTTGCGGAGCATCGTGGGTGAGCTTTCACCACGGCGGTGGTGTGGGGATGGGTTACAGTTTGCACGCCGGTCAAGTGATTGTGGCCGATGGCTCAAAAGCCGCCGATGCGCGATTGGAACGCGTGCTCACGGCTGACCCGGCGATGGGTTTGTTCCGTCATATTGATGCCGGATACGAAGAGGCCGTGCAGGTCGGGCATGAGCGGGGCTTGCACACGTGCTGGTAAAATGACCTAATCGACAAAATAGGCATCAGCTTTTGGGGACATAGTGCGCATGGATGGCGCGTCGTTGAGAATATTGTTCGGAATAATATTTATGGCTACTATCGCATTGTCTGCGACTACGGCGCTTGCGCAGGCCACCGCGCTCACGCAAACTCCAACTCGCACCCTGGCAACGGCGCCGTCCAATTCTATTGACGAAGGGAACTCGCTCCCAAAATACGAATTGGGTCTTGGCTACACGGGAATTTTTGTTAACGATTACCCAGGTTCGAACCAACTACATTACGTTTGGTTGCCTGTACCTTATTTTGTTTATCGTGGAGATTTTTTGCGCGCCGACAAAGATGGCTCTATGCATGGCGTTTTTATCGACAATGCAGAGATCGACATTGATGCCAGTGCCGCGGGGTCCGTGCCGGTTAACGACAGTCAAGATGAAGCTCGCGCGGGTATGCCAAATATCGATTGGATGGGGGAATTGGGGCCACGCGTATTGGTGCACATTCTGCGCACGAGCGATTACGACTTGGATGCGTCAATTCCGATTCGCTGGGCTTTTTCAACGGATCTTACACGCGTCGATGACCGAGGTTTCGATTTTAATCCCGAAATTTATTTGCGGCGGCGAGCATGGTTTGATCGGCAGGGATCGTTTCTTGCGTATTACGGCGCACTTTGGGGGACAAGCCAATTGAATCGATATTTTTATGAAGTGACCCCGCAATACGCGACGCCGGATCGTCCAGTCTATTCGGCCATGCCTGGGTATATGTACGATTATGTGGGGCTTAGTTACCGTCACGACCCATCGCCAACAAGCCCGATTATTTATTTTCTTGGCTTCAGTGAGGCGTATATGGCGGGGGCGGCGAATCGCGATAGCCCTCTTATGAAATCAATCGAAAACCAAGAGGTCTTCGTCGGATTTATTTACGACTTCTACCGTAGCCGTGCTAGAGTTTCACGGCACTCAGGCTTAGAGGAGTGACCCAAGCATGACGGTTTACACACACATCGACGAACTCATCACTCTCGCTGGCGTGGTTGTTAAAGACGGTCGGCGGCCGTCTGAAGATGATCTTGGAATTATCCGTAACGGCGCGATGATCGTCGGTGACAAACAAGATGGCGCGGATTTCGGTAAAGTGATGTGGGTCGGACCTCGAAGTCAGTTCTCGAAAGCAATCAAATCGTTGCGGCAAACGAGTAAACGAAAAACTCAACTGCATGAAATTCGTTTGAATGCTCCCGCCGTGCTTCCGGCTTTTGCCGATTGTCACACCCATTTGGTTTTTGCCGGTGATCGAGCGCATGAATTTGAGCTGCGCAACCAAGGTGCAACGTATCAGCAAATCGCCGCCCGTGGCGGCGGCATTCGTTACACGGTTCAACAGACGCGAACCGCGACGACAAAGCAACTTCTCGAGCTCGCCTCAAACCGACTGCGCCGCCTGCAAGCGCAGGGTGTGACGACTGTCGAAATCAAAAGTGGCTATGGTCTTTCAGAGCGCGACGAAATCCGCATCCTAGAGGTGATCAAAAAACTAAAGGAGTCGAGTGAATCGCGAATCGTCGCGACCTATTTGGGGCCACATGCGGTGCCGCCCGATACTGCAAGCGGGGCAAGCGATTCGCGGTCAGTGAAGGCGGCATATTGGTGCGAGATCATGACCAGTACGCTCCAGAAAATTAAAAGTAAGGGGCTGGCTGATCGTGTTGATATTTTTGTTGAAGAAAATTACTACACGCTCGATGAAGCACGCGAGTATCTGACCCGTGCGCGCGAGCTAGGTATTGCGGTGACAGTGCATGCTGACCAGCTCACGCGAACGGGCGCGAGCCTCGAATTAGCAAAAATGGGGGCACAGTCCGTTGATCATTGCGTGCAAATTTCTGAAACGGATATCCAAGCTCTGGCTCGTACCGACACGGTTTGCGTTCTCTTGCCGGCGAGCGATTTCTATCTAAAGATGAAATATCCGCCGGCTCGTGCGTTGATTGATGCAGGCGCGCGCGTGGCGCTCGCCTCCGATTACAACCCGGGCACATCTCCAACCCTTGATCTATCATTTGTGGGGGTGCTCGCACGACTTGAAATGCGTATGTCGCAGGTCGAAGTGTTGGCCGCTTTGACCTACAATTCGGCCCGTGCATTGGGCCTTGCCAACGAAACAGGCGCACTTCAACCGGGTTTCAGTGCCGATTTTGTCGTTTTGGGTGATAATTGGCGACGATTGTTCTACGAAATTGGGCATCACCCCGTTCAAGCGACATATTGTCATGGTCGCCGCATAACTAGACCTTAAAAATTTTTGTTGCAAATAGTGAAAAAGATTTTCTAGGCTGAGGTCGTGACATAGTGCTGCGTTCACTGCGTGGTCGTAGCAAAAGTTTGGCAACATTGAGGGAACAGCTATGAAACCACAGATTTCATTTATCGCGCAGTCGCGATTTTACTCGCCGGCCTTTAATTCGGCAATTTTCGACGGCCCATTGCGAATCTACTTCGCGCAGTTTCAAGAACCACAGGCGCTCAAACTTTATTTTATTGCGCAACAACGGTTACAAGAACTGTATGTAAAAATTCGTGAGCAGTTTCGGAAAACAGGTGTGAACATATTTGTGATGCTTTACCCGTCGCCCGAATCATTTACGATGTCCTTCGGTGACTTGGGTGACGATGAATCTGTACACGTTGAGCGACTCGGGGTTGATTATGTGATCGGCGTGCGCGGTCCGGTCACTGATGCCGATATTGAGCGAATCTATTCGCGTATTGAGGCTGTGGCTCTATCGCTCGCGGACCAACTCTCCGATCAATCGATCGAACTCGGGTCGACCGTAGATGGTGCTGGCGAACATGGCGGCGATTCGACCCTCACGGTCGAGGATCACGTGTAACGGCAAAGCCTGCACATTGTAGTCATTTTGTAAGTCGCCGCTTTTGTCGAAAGCGCGAAGCAAATCTGGATCTTCGTGTTCAGCCAATTTCGCCGCGACAAGGCGTCCGGCCTTGTCTTGATCCACATTGATTAAAATTGCGCGATAGTCGCCGTGGCGTTGCTTTTGCTCTTTCTCGAGGAGCGGCAGTTCGATTCGACACGGCTCGCACCATTGTGCCCAGAAAATCAAATGTACGACTTTGCCGCGCCAGTGATCGGTTTTTGTTTCGTGAACGCGTCCATCCGGCCCAACGATCGGGATTGGATCGGTCAACGCCGGTGGTCGTGCTGAAATCGGGCCAGCATCCGGGATGTTCGTCCCGGGGATTTCGTGAATCTGTGCGGATTGTTCGCTCGAGTTGTAGAATATAAGACCGAGAACCAAAACAATGAGCAAACCTGCGGCTATTTTCATGATGGTTAAAACGCGTTTCATGCGCGCGACAGTAACGACAGACAAGTCGCGACGTCAAGCGAATGGTCAAATCACCGTTGAGTACGTGCTTCTTCTTGTTGTCGGCGTTCTCATTTGGTGGACAATCCAAAGTGGTCTTGTCTCACGCAGTGCGAATCACCCAGGCATTGTTATTGGGGAGTGGCGCGCGATCATCAATCTTATCGGTACCGACATCCACACAATTGTACAGCCCTAGAGCCAGCGCTCGCGGCGAATGATCAAAAAAACACTTTCTTGCGGGCGCGCAGCTCGGCGCGGAGCTGTTCTTGCACTTGATCCTGAATGTCCTCAGCGATTTCGCGCATGAGATCCTGATCGCGTGCCGACGAAGGTTTGTACGGTAAAACAATGGGTGGCAGAAATTTAATCTTCCATTTCGCGGGGAGTGGCAGCAAATTCAGCGGGAGTGGCAATATCGTGTTTTTCAATGCGCGCGGCAAGCGCAACTGATCGAGCGTAATGCTCGACTCTTCAGCGCCAATGATCATCGTCGGCACAATCGGCGCGCCCGTTTGCACGGCCATGCGGACAAAACCGCGGCGAAACTCCTGAAGTTGATAGGCACGGGCTGTGGGTTTGAAGTTGCCCTGTTCGCCTTCGGGGAAGATGATGACGATGTGATTTTTCTCAAGCTCGCGCACGCCGTTTGCCATCGATGCTTTGATAAAGCCGAGGCGCTTGGCCGGCACGGCCGTCGCGCTCGTCAAAAACCAAAAGCGATGTGCAAGAACTTTTGGCAGTCGCCCCATGGCGCGATGGATTTCATGCATCAAAATCATAGCGTCGAGCCCGGAAAAACCCGAATGGTTGGGGGCGATCAGCACGGGGCCGGTTCGCGGTAAGTGTTCAAGCCCTTCAACTTGCACGCGAAAGTATTTGCGCATACCTTCGAGTAGAACCCCCGGCAATTTCTGAAACACGAATTTTTCAACGGAGTTCGCCATGCCCCAATATATCTTAGCTATCGACCAAGGCACAACCGGCACGACGGCCATGCTCATCGATCAGGGCGGTTTTGCCGTGGCTAAAGAAAATAAAGAGTTCCCGCAAATTTTTCCAAAACCGGGATGGGTTGAGCATGACCCCGAAGACATTTGGCGGTCGGTCACTGACACCATTGGTCTGGTGGTTGCAAAATCGGGCGTTAACCCTCGCGAGATTGCGGCGATCGGCATTGCCAACCAACGCGAGACTGTGACGATGTGGAGTCGCGAAACCCATCGTCCCGTTTACAACGCCATCGTCTGGCAATGCCGGCGCACCACCGATTTTTGTGAAAAACTAAAGAAATCTACGGCCGCCAAAAAAATCACGCGAAAAACAGGTCTTGTGATCGACCCGTATTTTTCGGGGAGCAAAATCCGTTGGCTTCTGAAAAATGTCGATGGTGTTGAAGCGCGCGCTCGACGCGGCGAACTTGCCGTCGGCACGATCGATTCATTTTTGGTGTGGCGTTTGTCGGCTGGGCGAAAGCACGTGACCGATGTTTCAAACGCTTCGCGCACGCAACTGATGAATATCGAAACCGGCGAATGGGATGACGAACTTTTGCGATTGTTCGGTGGTGTGCCACGCGGGCTGCTCCCCGAGATTGTCGACTCGTCAGGTGAAATTGCGCGCACAAAATCGGTGGCGGGCTTGCCCGATGGTATCCCGATAGCGGGATTGGCCGGCGATCAGCAGGCGGCACTGTTCGGTCAAACGTGTTTCGACGCGGGCGAGGCCAAATGCACATTCGGCACGGGTAGTTTTTTGCTCATGAACACGGGCGCAAAACGAGTGGCTTCGAAGTCAGGGCTTCTCACGACGATCGCATGGCGGTTGCAAGGTGAAAAGAAATTGACCTACGCGCTTGAAGGCGGAGCGTTCATTTGCGGAGCTGCCGTGCAGTGGCTTCGTGACGGGCTTAAAATTATTGCGCGCAGTTCAGAAATCGAAGATCTCGCGCGTATGGTGCCCGATTCGGCGGGGGTCGATTTTGTACCGGCGTTGGCTGGGCTTGGCGCGCCTTATTGGGACCCTGAAGCGCGCGGCCTCATTTCCGGTCTTACGCGCGGTTCGACGAGCGCGCATCTCGCTCGCGCGACTCTCGACGCAATGGCATTGCAAAATCTCGATATCTTGCGCGCGATGGAAAAAGACTTGCGTCACAAGCTGCGGTCGTTGCGTGTGGATGGGGGAGCCACCGCCGACAATCTATTGATGCAACTGCAGGCCGATTATTTGGGTCAGGCAATTGAGCGCCCGCGCATGATTGAAACGACCGCGATCGGCGCCGCGTTTCTCGCCGGTCTTGGCGTCGGGTTATGGAAAGACAAAAAAGATTTAAAAGCGGCCTGGCATCTCGACCAGCGCTTCGAACCTCGTATGCCGAAGAAATCGCGCGACGCGCGCATCGAACAATGGCATCGCGCTATTGAGAGGGTGCGATAATGGATAAAGAAAAAGGCCGAACCATCGTGGCCGAATTTCAGCGAACTGAAACTCAGCGGCGACGTCGGCCCCCAAAACCATAGCCAACACCGTATTGGCATTATGGCAACCCGACTAACTGTATGGCATAAACAACCACTGGTTGGCTATAATTAATCAGACTGATGGTTTAAACCCACTTGTTTTCGAGAATTTTTTTCGCGCTTCACCCGCTGCGCTCAAACATTTTCTTATATGCGAAATTAGAGGGCCGTCGGAAACATCTACGAATTCACGCAGGGCGCGGGCGCTGCACAATTATACCAATTCCTCAATATGCCGAATAAAACGTAATGTCATTTTGGTGGACGAGCCGCTCACCGATTTGTTTGCTGAAAAGCCGCGTAATGAGCGTTCGCAGTTTTTCGGCAAAATTACAGATTGAAAGCCCAATTTTTCGGCTTCGCGCAGTCGTTCGGCCGCGAAGGTCACAGCTCGCACTTCGCCGGTTAGCCCGATTTCGCCAAAAAGTGCCGTGTTCGCGGGGAGTGGTTTTGAACTCAACGTCGAAAGCATCGCTGCGGCAATGGCGAGGTCGGCGGCTGGTTCGGTTAAACGAAGCCCGCCCACGACATTTACGAAAACGTCGTTGCGTGAAAAATCGCGATCAAGGTGCTTATCTAAAACGGCGGCGAGTAGATGAACCCGGTTGACATCGACGCCAAGCGAGGTTCGTCGGGGAGTGGCCATGTATGTTGTTGACGTCAACGCTTGAACTTCGCACAAAAGCGGG
>DAIDJH010000069.1 GCA_027451425.1 Bdellovibrionales bacterium
CACAAGACGCCGGATCGCAGACATCACTAAATAAACGAATCTCCTGGGCGAGACTTTTGAAGCGCGTCTTTGGCATCGACATCTCCGTTTGCCCAAAGTGTGCAGGCAAAACCCGAATCATTGCCGCAATCGAAGAGCCGAAAGTCGTCAAAAAAATACTCACTCACTTAGGCCTACCCACATCTGCGCCACCACTTCTGCCAGCCAGGGGACCGCCCGAACCCGACGCACTCGATATCTTCGGGTACAGCCAAGAATCTCTCCAAAATAGCGACCTTCGCTGAACAACTTCGCTCGGCGAAACGGCGAGCTTTGCGCCGACCATGTCAATTCGCGCTCTCATGACTTATCGAGACGCCAAATTTCGTCAGCCAAACGCACAATTCAATGTAAAAGCATTGCATTCCACTTCGAAAACACGTGAAATCAAACTTCAGGTATCACCTCGATACTTGGCGATTAGGTCAAAAGTGGGCTTAAAACTTCCTATTCGCCGCGAAGAACGCCCCGATGGCGCCGACGTCAAAAACTGGGCGGAGCTAATCGACAAATACTTTCTCTATCTTGAAAGTAGATTGCGTTCACTCGAAAACCCGATGGGTTTTAGCCCTAAAACGGTCGACACGAAACGGGGTCATATCAAGCATCTTCAGATGTGGAACCAAATGCACATTGATTTGGTCACGCCGCAGTTTGTGACCGAGCAGCTAGATCAGCTTGAGCAAAAAGGCTTCAGTCGAAGCCACACAAACAAGTTGCTCAAAGAAATCAAATGCGCGTTCTCGTTCGCCCTTCACCTAGGTGCGATCAAGGCCAACCCATTCGCTGGATTTAAAGAGCGACGAATGCCAAAGAAACGTAAGGAAGCGTTGACTCACGAAGAAGCAAATCGGCTCCTCGCCGAAGCGAAACTTCGAAATCACCCTTATTACTACATTTGGCTTCTCACGCTTGAACTAGGTCTTAGGCGAAGCGAACTTGCCGGTCTTAAATGGATCGACATCGATTTCGATCAACGGCTGATTTATTTGAGTCGGCAGTTGATACCTCACGAAGGGTTAGTCCCGATGCTTAAAGATCGTGAAGAGCGTGTGGTCGCCATACCGATCCGGCTCATACCGGTCTTGAAAGAAATGAAACTCAAGGCAAAAACAGATTTCGTTATTGAAGTCGAATGCCAACGTTGGAAAGGCGGCTACCAAGCCGCTACACTACGCGAGTTTTGTCGAGAGATCGGAATCAAAGAAGTCACCCATCACCAGCTGAGAGCGACGCACATTACGCTCGCACTTGTGGATGGCATTCCACTCGGGATCGTTAAAGAAAACGTGGGACATGCGAAGTTAAGCACAACCGACTTATATTTCCGTTCGGCTGGCATCAACATGAAGGGCCAGACTGATGGATTAAAAATCGTAGTGCCAACCATTGAGGATGCGCAGGTCATACCGTTGAAAAACGGGTGATCCCTGCCAGATCCTGCCAGTTTATCTAACTATTTGAATTCACGGGGTCGCGGTAAGCGGCTCCAGTTTCGCGCGCGCAAATCATTTTTAATTTCATGAAGTTGGCTCTGACCTACGCATAACTCTGTGGCAAAAACTTTTAAGCCAATTTAAGTTTTGCCACACTTTTGCCACAGATTCGGCTCAATTCCACTCACACCCCCAGCTGTTTATGCTCCATCAATCACGCGAAGATGTCGCAAATTCTTCGGATCAGTTGGGTTTGAATCGTTCACCGATTCTTGTGGATACAGCGAGTAAATCATCGAAGCCTTTGCGATGTTTCGCCCAAGCACGTGCACATATCGTTGCGTGGTTTCGAGATCCTTATGGCCAAGAATCTCTTGCACCGTTCGTATGCCAACGTTTGCGTCAAGCATGAGTGTCGCAGCCGTATGCCTGAGCCCGTGAAACTTGATTCGCGTTTCGCACTCAGCAACATCGCGCTCAAAGTACCGATGCGCAAAATTGTTGTGATCGATTGGTGTATTTCGCGCCGACGAAAAAATCACTTCGTCAGGCTTAATCTCATGGCGCTGAATGAAATCAAGTAGTGCGGCCGCAAGAGCTGGCTGAAGTGGCACGTTTCGCGTTTCTTTGCCCTTCAGTGTGCGAAATCGCTTCACACGAAGGTCAAACTGCTCTGAGATCACCATTCGCTGCTCAGACGGTTTTAAACACTTTGGCTTAAGTCCCCAAATCTCACCTGCTCTAAGGCCCGTATTGAGGGCCGTCAGATAAACGAGATAGGCAAACTCGTCTTTTGATCCGTGCGGATATTTCTCGCGCATCCTTGCAAGAAAGGCCTTGGCTTGATCGACATCCCAATAATTGAGCTCTGGTTTTCTTGGTCGCGCCAATTTCACCCGAGCGATGGGATTATATTTAATCCGCTCATTCTCAACTGAGAAATTGAGCACACTTTTAATCCACACGATCTTTTTTAAGATCGTCGCCTCTGAATTGCCTTTGGCTTTGAACTTCGCCTCAAGCTCACGAACATGCTGCGGTCGAATGTCTTCAATTCGCTTGTTCGCAAACCCTTGACCGAACTCCTGCCAAAACTTTTGCACGTTGATTGCGTAGGACGGCGACAAGCACGGCAGTTTGCATTTTGCCCAAAACTCGTACTCTTCACCAAACGTTGACTCGTTTGTCGGAGCGTTTTGCTTCACGTCAAGTTTGGCTTGCCTTGAAAGAAACATCTCGCCGTCAATAAACGTTTGGGCTTCTGATCTTGTATTAAAGCGCCGGCGCCACTCAAGACGGTCATCGCCGGAGCCATCCCACGCGCGAACTTCGTATCGCTCGTTAGATTTCACGCTGGATTTTATTTTTCGTATTCTAAAGTTCATGGGTCACTCCCGTATTTGTAGAGAGAACCCACGTTCTGAGAATATCGCGCCTAATAAGAAGCTTACGGCCAAGTTTCACAAATAGCCCATCGGGTACATGATGCCGTCTAGGCCTTGCGTGCCACTGATACACAGTCGCGCGCGTCGTGTGAACTGCCGCTGCTGTCATATCAGGCGTTAATAATTCCGATAAATTTTCAAAGAGCAGACTGACAGGATTTGAGTTTATAGCTGAGTTAGCAGAAGTTCCAAGCATTGCTGCTTCGTTCTTCGCTCTCATATTTTTCATTCCTTTTTAATTTTCTTCCCGCCCTTTGCCGCTTGCCCCGTCTACGTGACCCCTTTCCACCGGTGCATACCATGCAACATTACTTTAGTAATGTAGGGGGAGAGGGGTCACGTAGCTTTAGAGGGGCAAAAGGCAAAGGGCGGGAATTAGTTAAACATCTAAACTTCTTTTACTTTTCTGGCAGCCGAGTCGATTTACGCGTTTTGTAATTGTGGAGCGCCAGGGTACCCGACATCAAAGTTGGCATCCCGACGTTCTAGTGGCTCGAAGGTCAAAAGCGTATTCATCCAGTTGGTGATCTTAACCTCTTTGTTTGCCGCATTTCGGAGGTTAAGATTTGGTTTTAAGGAGTAAAGATCACCCTCGTGAAATAGCATAAAGTTGTGGCCGTAGTTATTAATCCGATCCGCTCTTGGCATTACACGTTTTGCGTAGAGCTGCTTTAACCGATCGGCGACGCCGTCTACATCACAGAGCCAAATCACTCCATCAACATGAGACGAGCAGCTAAATTTTTTGAGTTCTTCTATTGTGCGCGCGTCTGACTTTGCATACTCCTCGACGTTGATGGCTAATGAGATGTGTCCCTTGCCGCTATTACTGGGTTGAATAAGGAGTATGTCGGGCAGTAGATATGGCGGATCATTATGGGCTTGTAGCAGGTCATTTGCTAGCGGTGGGCTGCGTATTTGAAAATTTCTGACGGCAATACTATTCGGAAATAGCCGCTCAAAATGATTCGCCCAGACGGCACAAGTCTCTAAGTGGAGCAAATTAAATGGACGAACTTGCGGCTCAAAATTAGTTTTAGGATGCTGACCTATTACGAGCGCGACATCCGGCCAATACTTCTCATGCTTCGTGATTCGGTAAAAGACGGCGGCACCACGAAACATACGATCATAGAATCTTTCAATAAGTCGCCGCTTATAAAGCCGCGTGATTGTTATCTGAAGCCTTCGCCTTTCAATCTTTGGCTCCATCATAGCCGTGAGGCCACGAACCGACAGTGGGCCATGTCGATTGAGTAGTTTTAGTATTTGTGGAGCTCGTCCATGCGGGCGGTTCGCGCAACGCGGACGATCGGGTGCCTTTTCACACATTGTGTGATCTCCTTTCTTCATTTTTTGAAAAAGCAGGGTCAGCAAAAAAGTAACGAGGTAGAGCCGTTGATCAATTCATCAACAAATAGCGTGCCAACGGGTTGAGCGTGCAAGCGAGCCGTAATTCGCATCTTATTGTTCGAAAAAGTAAAAAAGTTTTTACATGTAAAATATTTTTTTTTACACGCTCCGCGACGAGGGAACTAGTTACCTCCTTTTGCCAGCGTATGTCCTTTCACGTCGTTGCATGTCCTCTCACCTTTTAAAATTGCAAGATCGGCACACAACTTTGCCAAATTTTTGTCCGGAGCTAACTAATTGTGACTTATAAGAAAGTTCATTTTTGAAACATCGATCGTTTTCAAATTTGAAACAAAGCCGTTTCAAATCTGAAACCAAAAGCGGAACGGAGGTTCCGTGTTGGATGTCACAAGTTCGATTCTCTCCGGGGCCGCGCGAGATATGAAAGTTCGGCAAATCAAATACTCGTTCCACCATTAATGAAACGTTTCGAAGCGTTAATGCGGTTCACGGAACCCGTTAAATTTAACGGATTCCTTTAACAGATTAGGATTTAAAATCATGTTTTCCGTTGCGGGCGTGAAATCTCCGTGGGCCCATGCGGCACATGACATCGGGATGCTCAAAGCTAGTTCGCAGCTTTGCCCGTTGAACTTTGCGTTAGGTAACAATATCCCTCGGAATAGGTTGGTACCTTTTGCCCATTTTGCCAAGTGCGAATCCCAGTTTTAAAATACGGACCCGTGACGTCCAGTTCAAAATTCCAATTATCGCCTAAAACAATTTCGCTAGCTTTGGTGAGCCAATGCGACAATGCTCGTGTTCCAAAGTTATTGATATCTGCGCCTTCAAGAAACGCGGTAGTTCTAAAAGCTGCAAGACGACTTTTAAAAATTACAGCATATAACATGACACCTGTTTTACCGTGTCGTGTTTCGTTTCTGCCCATAAGTTGATAATATTCGTCATTCTTCAAATTCGAATCACCGACCGAGCAGGAAAGGTACTTTTTGTCACCCCAAAATGGTTTAAGAATTGGTTCAGGTAATTCCGAACTCATTGCAAGTCCTATCAGTCGTCGTGTGTCGTTCGATGTTTTAGCCTTGAGTTCTCGGGCGGCATGATAATAACTTTCGTGCAATACCAGCGCTGCCTTATTGAAACTATCGAGCTGGTTCCAAAGCTGATTATCCAGGTAAATCACGTTTTCAGTATCAGAATAGAAGGCGATTTGCACAAAGCTGCAGTTTGGTGGCAAGGTCGGCAGAGTTGCGTCTTGGCTGATGGGGAGGTGGGTTCCAGTAGGAATCTCTTTGAACTTGTTGATGATGTTTTTGTGCAAGTATTTAAGAAAATCACTTGGGAGATTCGGATCGCTCAGCTCATCGCCCGACTCAGACCAATATGTTGCTAGTGCAGTACCGTATGAAAGAATATTTTTGTCTACAGTGGCATATCTCGTCGTATATGGAAGATGATAAACTTCTTGAGCCTCATATATGTCGAGTGTTTGCACGTGACCATTACACTCAACGCCAATTCCACCGCCGCCTTCCATTCCGCCAGAAAACGCGACAGACCCGATTAATGATGTTGTTAATAGCAGTACTTTTAAGAAAGTCATTTCGTCCCCCTTTTGAGTTTACGACCAAGTTACCCAAATGATCGATCACTTTCGGGGTGCAAAATAGATTTTGCTTTTATAATTTACTAAGCTAAAGTTTACTTGTGGGTAAACAACAAACAAATACGCTTTTCACACTTTCAAACTTCAGGCCGTATGTCCAGTCGTGGGCGAAAGCCAAGGGTCGCGGTGAATTCAGGCGAATTGCAATCGCGCTAAATATGCACACGACTCTTGTCAGCCAAGTTTTAAATGGACACAAGTGTTTTACGGAGGAACAGGCTTCACAACTTGCCATCTACATGGGCCTCAATACGCTTGAAACCGACTACTTTATAAAACTAGTTCAATTTGAACGAGCTGGCACAGAGAGTCTGCAAAAACTCTTTAAGAGACATCTCGAGCAAATTCAGAGGCAGGTAAGCGAGATCAAGTCTCGCGTGCCCGAGTCGAAGGAGCTCAGTGAGCAGGATCGCGCGATTTTCTACTCGAGTTGGCAGTATGCATTGGTGCGCCTGTTGACTGATATTGATCGATATCAAACAGTTGAAGAAATTTCGCGACGTTTGAATCTGTCGGTTTCTCGAACCCAAGAAATTATCGATTTTCTTTGTACACGAGGTCTGTGCGACGTAGAGCGGGGGCGTTATAAAAGAACGAATAAGAATACGCACATCGAGGCAAGTTCTGCGCTTTCCGTACGTCATCATCAAAATTGGCGAAATAAATCGATTGAACTTATAGACAAAATGAACCCCGACGACCTGACGTTTACTGCGCCAGTTTCAATTGCTCGCAAGGATATAGATAAAGTTAAAGAAATATTGCTGAATGCCATATCTGATATTTCAAAAACGATTGAAAAGTCGCCTCCTGAAGAGTGCGTTTATTTGGGAATTGACTGGCTAAAGATTTGAACAGTATAAGCACTAAAATCGACATTGCGATTGTTGGGGGAATATTTCCGAATGAAAACGCGAATTTTAAATTATGTGATCGCAACGCTTATAATTGCGATCTCCATAACGACCTTCGCGGACCTGACCGGTAATAATCCGTTTGCGAATCAACTTTCAGAGATCATGTGTCAGGCAAATCCTAAGTTGCAGGCCGAGCGATCTCAAGAGTTGCAGACAATAGTCGCGGCTGATCAAAAGGACCGCCAAAATTTTCTACATTGGACAGAGGCCGAAGCAGCTCAAGTTGCAATTCGAGATGTGCGACGACGTGAACGCGTAGCAGAGATTTTTGCCGAAGGTTGTTTTCATACTGCCGCCGATTACGCTGCCGCAGCACTTGTATTTCAGCATGGCACTGTTCCTGATCATTATTTTCAAGCGTTCATCTGGGCCAAGCGGGCCGTTGAACTTGGCGATGTTCATCAAAAAATTCTAATGGCAGATGCAATTGATCGCTATCTTGTAAAGACCGGCCATAAACAACTTTTTGGCACCCAAGCCGATGCGTCTAAGATGGATGGGTGTTTTTGCTTAGAACCAGTTGAAAGTTCATTCCCATCTGCAGAGCGGATCAGTTATACGGGCAAAAGTCTCTCGGACGTGCTGATTTGGATAAATAGCTTGAATGTTGGGAGGGCGTGCCCAGCTGCGCACTTGTGCAGCGAAAATATGAAACCGACGCCACGTGGCTTTATTCCTGGATTTTGGTGAGTTGCATAATTTACTGACTCACGCCCAATTTACGGTTTGCATGAGCCGTAAACGCCGTTATGGCCGACCTCCGCTACCGAATGCGGCCATTTAGTTCGCGCCAACAAATTCAGTCAATTAGCCTGCAATCAGTTTTTCGGCGCCTGCCTGTGTTTGAAGTGGTTGATTTACAACTAGGTCGAAATAAGGGGAGAATAGTCCGATGTCTAAAGTAAAAGTCTCCTCGTTTTCAGTTTCTCTAGATGGATTTGGCGCTGGCCTAAACCAGGACATTAATAATCCTCTCGGCGTCGGGGGCCTCAACCTTCATCAGTGGATTTTCAACACAAAAAAATTCCACTCGATGACGGGTACGGATGGAGGCGAAACGGGCATAAACAATGACTTCTTTGCCGAGGGACTCGAAGGCACTGGAGCCTGGATTATGGGGCGTAATATGTTCGGCCCCATCCGGGGTGATTGGTCCGATGACAACTGGAAAGGCTGGTGGGGGCCGAGCCCTCCCTTTCACGGACCCGTATTCGTTCTCACGCACTACCCCCGGAAAACTATAAATATGGAAGGCGGAACAACCTTTCACTTCGTGACCGATGGTATCGAATCCGCCTTGGACCAGGCGCGGAAATCTGCCGGTGGTAAGGATATCAAAATCGGTGGCGGCGTTTCTACGATTCGCCAGTACCTTACAGCT